>NZ_LZKC01000315.1:0-1319 GCF_001672685.1 Mycobacterium sp. E2462 | reverse complement strand
ATGGTCTCATCATCGGGGAAATCCACGCGCAACCGGCGGGCGATCTGCTCCGGGCTCCAGCCCTGATCTCCGCGGTGAGTTTGTTGCGTCCGTTCCATTTCCCGCCGGCAGGACCGGTGAAGGTTCGGCCGTCGGGGCCGCGTACGACCCCGGAGAGCTTGTCCTGGACGTAGCGGCGCAGCCGGTCGTTGGCGACCAGCTTGGCCGTTTTGGGACGCCGTGCCCGCCGTTCAGCGTGCCATTGAGCGATCGAGGCTTTGTCATCAAGCCGGTAGGTGCGCGTGGAGGCGTTGCGCCGCAATTCCCGCGAGATCGTCGAGGCCGCACGGCCGAGCCGGCGGGCGATATCGCGCACACCGGCACCCTGAGCGCGCCACAAGGCGATGTCTTCGCGCTCACCCGATGACAGATAACGGCCCGAAACATTCACTGGCAAGCATGGATTCACACCGCCAGCGTGACGGAACCACCGAAACCCGACCGGAGATGACACGCCCGCGGCTGCCGCGGCGTCCTCCGTCATCACCCCCGCGGCAATAGCCTCCCAGAACCGGACCCGGTCCTGGCGCCAGGCCACCGTCGGCCGCCCCGGTGAGGGAATCTGCCTTCGATAGCCACGAACCTCAATTTGTCGCTTCCCATAACCCACCGCACACCTCCGAAATCGAGGCGTTGCGACGATCAGTTGAATCCAGCTTGACTACCCCTGTCCGAATGAACGATCGTCGCGGCAGGTGAACGCAGCCCCACAGCTTGATCCAGGGCAGCCACTGCCAGCGAGGACTTCATTCGCGAGTCCATCGAGTATCCCACGATCCGGTTGGAATAGACGTCCTTGATGGCGCAGAGGTAGAGCTTGCCTTCATCGGTGCGATGTTCGGTGATGTCGGCCAGCCAGACCTGGTTGGAGGCCTGGGCGCTGAACTGACGCTGCACGAGGTCGTCATGGACCGGTGGCCCCGATCGACGGTTCAGGCCACGTTTCTTGGCGAAGATCGACCAGATGCGCTCTTGGGAACACAACCGGGCGACACGGTTCTCCCCGGCGGAGATCCCTCGCCCGGGAAGTTCGTCGGCGATGAATCGGTAGCCGAATGCGGGGCCGTCGGCATGGATGTCGCGGGCAGCGTTGATCAGGTGTGCATCATCCCAATCCCGCTGTGATACAGGCGCTTTGCGCCGTCGTAGAATGCCAGAGTGGAAAATCCCAGGACCCGGCAGGCCACCGTGACGGGCACGCCGTCAGCGCCCAGGCCTCCAACCAGGTCTGGCTGGCCGACATCACCGAACATCGCACCGATGAAGGCAAGCTCTACCTC
>NZ_LZKC01000314.1:0-17076 GCF_001672685.1 Mycobacterium sp. E2462 | reverse complement strand
CGACGTCGTCCACACCAATAGCGGTGGGCTAGTGGTCGCCGAATGGATTCGCGGCGGCTCGCTGCAGGAGGTCGCCGACACCGCCCCGTCGCCCGTCGGCGCCGTGCGGGCCATGCAATCGCTGGCCGCTGCCGCCGACGCGGCCCACCGCGCCGGGGTCGCGCTGTCGATCGACGACCCGAGCCGGGTGCGGGTCAGCATCGAGGGTGACGTGGTGCTGGCCTACCCGGCGACCATGCCCAACGCCAACCCGCAAGATGACATCCGCGGCATCGGAGCGGCGCTGTATGCGTTGCTGGTCAACCGCTGGCCATTGCCGGAGTCGGGGGCCCGCAGCGGTCTGGCCCCGGCCGACCGGGACGCCGCGGGCAACCCCGTCGAACCCATGACGGTGCACCGCGACATCCCCTTCCAGATCTCCGCGGTCGCGGTCCGCGCGGTGCAGGAGGACGGCGGGATCCGCAGCGCCTCGACGCTGCTGAACCTGCTGCAACAGGCGACCGCGGTCGCCGACCGCACCGAGGTGCTCGGCCCCATCGACGACTCCGTGTCCCCGTCCAGCGGTCGGCTGTCCGCCGGGCAAGATCACACGGCCCTCGCGCGACGACGCCGCAACCTGCTCATCGGCGCCGGGGCCGCGCTCGCCGTCATCGTGGTGGCCCTGCTGGTGTTGGCCTCGGTGGTCAGCAAGATCTTCGGCAACGTCGGCGGCGGCCTGAACAAGGACGAGCTTGGCCTCAACGGGCCCTCGTCGTCGACGTCGTCGTCGGCCACCAGTTCGGCGATCGCCGGCAGCGTGGTCAGGCCCACCAAGGCCAGCGTCTACTCCCCCGACGGCGACGCGGATAACCCCGGGCAGGCCGGCCAGGCCATCGACGGCGACCCGAGCACGTCCTGGTCGACGGAGGTCTACACCGACGCCGTCCCATTCCCCAGCTTCAAGCAGGGCGAAGGGCTGATGCTGCAGCTGCCCAACCCCACCGTCGTCGGCCAGGTGACCATCGACACGCCGAGCACCGGCATGAAGGTCGAGATCCGCTCGGCCACGTCGCCGACCCCGGGTTCTCTGAGTGACACCTCCGTCCTCGCCCCCGCCTTCTCGCTCAAGACCGGCCACAACGTGATCCCGATCCGCGCCGGGTCGCCGACGTCGAACCTGTTGGTCTGGATCACGACGTTGGGCAGCACCAACGGCAAGAGCCAAGGCGCCCTCTCGGAAATCACGGTCCAGGCCGCGTCCTGATCCGGCCCCTCACATCGGCTCGTCGAGTGAAGTGCCGCGGCATGGCCGATTGGATACTGTCCGGCCGTGGGCTTCGGAAGAAACGGCAAGCGCGAGCGGACGGACGCCGAGTTGCTGGCGGCCCACGTCGCGGGTGACCGCCAGGCCTTCGCCGAGTTGTTCGGCCGCCATCAACGGCAGCTGCACCGGCTGGCCCGGCTCACGACCCGCAGCCCCGAGGACGCCGAAGACGCCCTGCAGGACGCGATGCTCTCGGCCCACCGCGGCGCGGGATCCTTCCGGCACGACGCCGCGGTCGGCAGCTGGCTACATCGAATCGTGGTCAACGCCTGCCTGGACCGGTTGCGCCGCGCCAAGAGCCACCCGACCGTCCCGCTGGAGGACATCTACCCGGTGGCCGACCGGACGGGGCAGGTCGAGACCGCGATTCTGGTGCAGCGCGCCCTGATGCGGCTCCCGGTGGAACAACGCGCGGCGCTGGTGGCGGTCGACATGCAGGGCTACTCGGTCTCCGACACCGCCCGCCTGCTCGGCGTCGCCGAGGGCACCATCAAGAGCCGCTGCGCGCGCGCCCGGGTGCGTCTGGCGGACCTGCTCGGCTACCTCAACGCCGGCGCCCATACCGCACCCGACGCCGCCGCCGGCCCCGCCTGACCCCGGACCGTGCGTGGCCGCCGGACCGCGCATGACGGACACTGGGGCGGATGGATGCGGACAACGACGCGACGCCCGGGCCCGACCGTGCGGGGCCCGACCGGCCCCTGACCGTGGAACTGCTCGCCGACCTGCAGGCCGGAGCGCTCGACGACGACACCGCCGCGCAAGTCCGCAAGCAGGTCCGGGAGGACCCGGCCGCCGCCGACGTCTTGGCCGCGCTCAACCGGGTGCGGCGTGACGTCGCCGCGCTCGGCGACGACCCGCGATCCGCGCCGGACCCTCCCCCGCACCTGGGCGCCAAGGTCGCCGCGGCGGTGCGGGCCGCGGGCCCGGCCGGCCCGACGACGGGCGAGCCACCCACGCACTCCGCCCGCCCGGTCGTGCGTCCGTCCCGCGTCGCCGCGGCGGTGGCGGGTCTGGGCGCCGTGCTCGCCGCCATCGGCGTGGGCACGGTCGCGCTCATGAGGGCGCCCGGCCCCGCGCCCAGCACCCCCGACACCGCCGAACTGATCACCGTCTCGACCCCGCCCATGGCGATCCCGCTGACCCAAGGCGAGATCCAGGCGCTGCTCGGCCACCCGCCGGACTACGGCCCCCTCGCCGACCCCGCCCGGCGCGCCTCGTGCCTCACCGGCCTCGGCTACCCCGCTGCCACCGAGGTGCTCGGCGCGCGCCCCATCGAGATCAACGCCCGGCCCGGCGTCGTGTTGGTCGTCGCCGCCGACACACCCCGCACCCTTGCGGTGTACGCGGTAGCGCCCAGTTGCAGCGCCGCGGATACCGGACTGTTGGCCAACACACAAGTCCCGCGGCCTTAGTGTGGAGGCATGGGTCGTGCGACACACCCGGGAACAGCGGCGCCTACGCTGGCGTTTTCAGAGATCCAGAGATAAGTCGTTCGAAAGGTTTGCATGACTTCCTCCGATATCCGCGATGTGATCATCATCGGCTCGGGCCCCGCGGGGTACACGGCCGCGCTGTACACCGCGCGGGCGCAACTCGCGCCCCTGGTGTTCGAGGGCACGTCGTTCGGCGGGGCGCTGATGACGACGACCGAGGTGGAGAACTTCCCGGGCTTTCGTGACGGCATCACCGGCCCGGAGTTGATGGACCAGATGCGCGAGCAGGCGTTGCGCTTCGGCGCCGACCTGCGCATGGAAGACGTCGAATCGGTGTCGCTCGACGGGCCGGTGAAGACGGTGACGACGGCCGAGGGTGAGACCTTTCAGGCCCGCTCGGTGATCCTGGCGATGGGCGCCGCGGCCCGTTACCTCGGGGTGCCCGGCGAGCAGGAACTGCTCGGCCGCGGCGTCTCCTCCTGCGCCACCTGCGACGGGTTCTTCTTCCGCGACCAGGACATCGCGGTCATCGGCGGCGGTGACTCGGCGATGGAAGAAGCCACGTTCCTCACCCGGTTCGCCCGCAGCGTGACCTTGGTGCACCGCCGCGACGAATTCCGCGCCTCGCGCATCATGCTCGAGCGCGCCCGCGCCAACGACAAGATCACCATCCTCACCAATAAGGCGGTGCTGGGCGTCGACGGCACCGACACCGTGACGGGCCTGCGGTTGCGCGACACGGTCACCGGCGAGGAGACCACCCTGCCCGTGACCGGGGTCTTCGTCGCGATTGGCCACGACCCCCGCTCGGCCCTGGTGCGCGACGCCGTCGAGACCGATCCCGAGGGGTACGTGCTGGTGCGCGGTCGCACCACGGCGACCTCGATCGACGGCGTCTTCGCCGCGGGCGACCTGGTCGACCACACCTACCGCCAGGCCATCACCGCGGCCGGCAGCGGCTGTTCGGCTGCCATCGACGCCGAGCGCTGGCTCGCCGACCATGAAGAGGACAGCGCCGCCGCGCAGGGCGACGCCACCGAATTTCCTGGCAGTAACGACACCTTGATTGGAGCACCGCAATGACCGACGCGCAAAAGGCCGGGGCCACAGTAGAAGTCTCGGACGCATCGTTCTCGACCGAGGTGCTGTCCAGCAATAAGCCTGTGCTGGTGGACTTTTGGGCCACATGGTGCGGCCCCTGCAAGATGGTCGCGCCGGTGCTCGAGGAGATCGCCAGCGAGCGAGCCGATCAGCTCACGGTCGCCAAACTCGACGTGGACGCCAACCCCGAGACCGCGCGTGACTTTCAAGTGGTCTCCATCCCGACGCTCATCCTGTTCAAAGACGGCCAGCCGGTGAAGCGCATCGTGGGCGCCAAGGGGAAGGCCGCGCTGTTGCGCGAGCTTTCGGACGCGGTTCCCAACCTCGGCTGACGCCGCTGGCGGCGCGCGCACCACGCCCGGGTACGGCCTGGGGTTTTCTGTATTTCGGGAAGCGTCTGCGACAATACGGTTAGCTGCTGCCCACGTAAAACCTGTCAGAGACGTCCCCGGGGGGCCCTTGGTATGTCGAGTCCGCGCCGCGAACACAGCGACGCGCTGCGCTGTGGAGACCGCAGCGCGGCTGTGACCGAGATCCGGGCCACCCTGGTCACGCTGGGGTTGCTCGACGGATCCGAGGAGGATCTCAACACCGGCCGACAGGTGACGCTGGAGCTCTTCGACGCCGAGCTCGACCAGGCGGTGCGTGCGTTCCAACAACATCGCGGGCTGCTGGTCGACGGCGTCGTCGGCGAGGCCACTTACCGGGCGCTCAAAGAGGCTTCGTATCGGTTGGGCGCCCGCACGTTGTATCACCAATTCGGTGCCCCCCTGTTCGGTGACGACATCGCCACGCTGCAGGCCCGCTTGCAGGATCTCGGGTTCTACATCGGGCTCGTCGACGGGCATTTCGGCCTGCAGACCCACAACGCCCTGATGTCCTATCAGCGCGAGTACGGGTTGTCCGCCGACGGGATCTGCGGCCCGGAAACGTTGCGCTCCTTGTACTTTCTGAGTTCTCGGGTCAGCGGCGGCTCCCCGCACGCGCTGCGCGAAGAGGAGCTGGTCCGCAGCTCCGGGCCCAAGCTGTCGGGCAAGCGGATCATCATCGACCCGGGCCGCGGCGGCGCCGACCACGGCCTCATCATGCAGGGCCCGTCGGGGCCGATCAGCGAAGCGGACGTGTTGTGGGACTTGGGAAGTCGGCTCGAGGGCCGGATGGCGGCCATCGGCATGGAGACGTTCCTGTCGCGACCGATCAACCGCAGCCCGTCGGACGCCGAACGCGCGGCCACGGCCAACAACGTCGGCGCGGACCTGATGATCAGCCTGCGCTGCGAGAGTCAGCCCAGCCCCGCGGCCAGCGGCGTGGCGTCCTTCCACTTCGGCAATTCCCACGGATCGGTCTCGACCATCGGGCGTAACCTGGCCGACTTCATCCAACGGGAAGTGGTGGCCCGCACCGGGTTACAGGATTGCCGGACCCACGGACGCACCTGGGATCTGCTGCGGCTGACCCGGATGCCGACGGTCCAGGTCGACGTCGGCTACATCACCAACCCGCACGATCGCGGCATGCTCGTCGCGGCGCAGACCCGCGACGCCGTCGCCGAAGGCATTCTGGCCGCCGTCAAGCGGCTCTACCTGTTGGGCAAGAACGACCGGCCCACCGGCACCTTCACGTTCGCCGAACTGCTGGCGCACGAGCTGTCCGTGGACCGCGCCGGCAAGCTGGGCGGCTCCTAACCGTCCTGCGCGGTTTTCAGTCGATTCGCCACCGGGGACCCCGCCCCTACCGGCTGCTCGAGTTGCGCGGTTTCCAGCAGGCGCTCCAACGCCGCCTCCACCGCGGCCTTCCACCCCAAGCCCTTGTCGAGCTCCAGGCGCAGTCGCGGGAAGTACACGTGTGGCGCCACCACAACGAAGCCCGTGTCTTGGAGGAATTCGGCGTCCATCACGCAGTGGTCCACCGAGCAGTCGCCGAGGATCTCCAGCACCGGCCGCACATCCGGGGGCGCCGTCGCCGCGTCTTGCAGCTCGGCCGCCGCCGGGGTGCGGCCGAAGGCCTCGAGCGCGCGCACACCGCGGCGGACCAGTTCGTCGATCACCCGGGCGATCAGGCCGTGCGGGAGGTCGTCGATGGTCTGTCCCGGCTCGATCCCCATCGACGTCAGCAACACGGCGTCCGCCGAGACGGGTGCGGTCGGAAAGCGCTGGGCCCGCGGCACCGCGCGGGGCGGCGCGTAGAACACGTAGCCCAGGCAGGGCGGCTCACTGGTGCTGCGTTCGTCGACGACGGCCGTGGCGACTTGGCCGCACGACCCCCACTCCAACATCACCATCGACAGCCAGGCTTCCTTCTCGAACTCAGGATCGGCGAGGTGGTCCTGGTCACCGAGGGTCGCCGGATCGACCTCCCAGTACACGCAGCGGCGGGCGTGCTTGGGAAGCTGCTCGAAAGCCTCGAGTCGCAGTGGCGTGATTCGGGCGGACACTAGCCTCCTGGCTCCTGTGCTGTAGCGCAGCCAATGGCACCGGCAACCTCTCCAGGATAGGAGAGAGCCCGGTGATCGGGCCAGCGCAGCCCCCACAACGACGGGCGGACCGGCTTGCGGACCGTCGCCTGCCGGGCCCGATCCCCGGCGTTGCGAAAGTGGTTACCGCTCACAACGTTTCGCGTGGATGCGCCCGCCTGCGCTGCCGACGACTCGGCCCTCAGGCGGCCGGTGTCACAGTGACGTAATCACAGCGGGTGGTTGGTCACGGGTTCGGCGGGCTCATCACGTCGATAATTCGCTGCAAGTCGTCCACCGACCCGAACTCGACGACGATCTTGCCCTTCCGCTTGCCGAGGCTCACCGTGACCCTGGTGTCGAACGCCGTCGAAAGGCGGTCGGCGACGTCCTGCAGGCCGGGCATCTGAATCGGCTTGCGGCGCTGGGGTGCCGGCGCGGACCCGCTCCCCCGGTTGGCCAGCGTGACCGCCTCTTCAGTGGCGCGCACCGACAGGCCCTCCGCGACGATCCGGGTGGCCAGCTCTTCCTGCGCCTCGGGGCCGGCCTCCAACGACAGCAACGCGCGGGCGTGGCCGGCGGAGAGCACCCCGGCGGCGACCCGGCGCTGCACCGCGATGGGCAGCTTCAGCAGGCGGATCATGTTGGTGATCAGCGGGCGGCTACGCCCGATGCGCGTCGCGAGTTCGTCGTGGGTGACATCGAATTCGTCGAGCAGCTGCTGGTAGGCCGCCGCCTCCTCCAGGGGGTTGAGCTGCACCCGGTGGATGTTTTCCAACAGGGCGTCGCGGAGCAGGTTGTCGTCGCCGGTCTCGCGCACGATGGCGGGGATCGTCGCGAGGCCGGCCTCCTGGGCGGCCCGCCAGCGCCGCTCCCCCATCACGATCTGGTACCGGGCGCCACTCGATCCGGTCACGGCGCGGACGACGATCGGCTGCAACAAGCCGAATTCGCGAATCGAGTGCACGAGTTCGGACAGCGCTTCCTCGTCGAACACCTGTCGCGGCTGGCGTGGGTTGCGCTCGATGTCGGCCGGCGCGATCTCCCGGTAGACGGCGCCCATGGCGGCCGCGGTCGGTCCCGGACCGCCGATCAGGACGTCGGCCGCCGCGTCGCCCATCCGGGGACCGAGCGTCGCCGGCCCCGAGTCACCGTCCGCCGGCCCGGTCGGAATCAGCGAAGCCAGGCCCCGGCCGAGGCCACCCTTCTTGCGTAATGGCTGCGTCATGATCGTCCTTCCGCGTCAGTCGCGTTGCGCGAGTTCCCGGCTCGCGTCGAGGTAACTCATCGCCCCGCGTGATCCGGGGTCGTAGTCGATGATCGTCATGCTGTACCCCGGCGCCTCGGAGACCTTGACGCTGCGCGGAATCACGGTGCGCAGCACCTTGGCGCCGAAGTATCGGCGCACCTCTTCGGACACCTGATCGGCAAGCTTGGTGCGGCCGTCGTACATGGTGAGCACCACGGTGGTCACGTCGAGCGCGGGGTTGAGGTGCGCCTTGACCATCTCGATGTTGCGCATCAGCTGGGACACGCCCTCCAGCGCGTAGTACTCGCACTGGATCGGGATCATCACCTCGGGCGAGGCGACGAGCGCGTTGATGGTCAACAGCCCCAGCGACGGCGGGCAGTCGACGAAGACGTAGTCAAAGTCGAAGCTGTCGAGCTCGGCGAGGGCGGTGCGGAGGCGGTTTTCCCGCGCCACCATGCTGACCAGTTCAATCTCGGCGCCGGCCAGATCGATGGTGGCCGGCACGCAGAACAGCCGTTCGTTGTGCGGGCTGCGCCGCAACGCGGCCTCGAGCGAGACCTCGCCGAGGAGCACCTCGTAGGAGGACGGCGTGCCGGCCTGTCGATCGGTGATGCCCAGCGCGGTGCTCGCGTTGCCTTGCGGGTCGAGGTCGATGACGAGGGTTTTGAGTCCTTGCAGCGCCAGCGCCGCCGCGAGGTTCACCGCCGTGGTGGTCTTGCCGACCCCGCCCTTCTGGTTAGCGACGGTGAACACGCGGCGGTGCCGCGGCCGTGGTAGCGGCGGGTACGTGGTGTGCAGGATCCGGGTGGCCCGTTCGGCGGCGGCGCCAATCGGCGTATCGAATTCCGGCGATGTTTCACGTGAAACATGCGTCGGCGCGTTGGACGGTTCGGCGTGCCGGGCACCCACCTCGGCCTCGGCGCCCGCTGCGGCCGACCAGTCGGGTGAGGTGTTCATCGGGTTCCCGCCTTCCCAATCCGTGGCCGCCGAACCCGCGGCTGCTGTCCGCGTCGCGCTATCACGACGGTTGCGGGAGGACGCAAATAGGTCGCGCCACATGTCACCACCCTGGCATCAATGGCGCCCGACGCTTCCATCACACGCCGGTGCTGGTCGAGTTCGTCGGGACCGCGCTCCCCCTTGATGGCGAGCATCCGGCCGCCGGGCCGCAGCAGCGGAACGCTCCACTTTGTCAGTTTGTCCAACGCCGCCACCGCTCGCGACACCGCCGCATCCCTTTCGCCGAACCGTTCGCGCACCCATGGTTCCTCGGCGCGGCCGCGGACCACCTCGACGGTCAACCCTAGTTCGCCGATGGCTTCGTTGAGAAATTCGCTGCGGCGCAGCAGCGGCTCGAGCAGAACGACGTCCAAATCTGGCCGCGCGATGGCCAGCGGTATCCCCGGCAGCCCTGCGCCACTGCCGATGTCAACTACCCGCTCCCCCGGTTCGAGCAACTCCGCGAGGGCCGCGCTGTTGAGAAGGTGTCGGTCCCAGATCCGGTCGACTTCCCGCGGCCCGAGGAGCCCCCGCTCGACGCCCGGCCCCGCGAGGATCTCCGCATAGCGGTGTGCCAGTGGCAAGCGCGCGCCGAATAACGCGGCGGCCGGCGAGGAGTCGCGGTCGGTCTCGCTCGAATCGTCATGTTTCACGTGAAACATCCTCGAATCGACGCGTGCACGGCGCGGCCCCTCGGCTCGAACTACATGGATGTAACTAGCCGTGCAGGACGACCACGCGGCGCGACGGCTCGACGCCCTCGCTCTCGCTGTGCACGCCCGGCACCGCCGCCACGGCGTCGTGCACAATCTTGCGCTCGAACGGCGTCATCGGCGCGAGCTCCTCGCGTCCACCGGACTCCAGAACGCGCCGGGCCACCTTGTCGCCCAGCGCCGCGAGCTCCTCGCGACGTCGGCGTCGCCAGCTCGCGATGTCGAGCATGAGGCGGCTGCGGACCCCAGTCTTCTGGTGCACGGCAAGGCGGGTCAATTCCTGCAGCGCGTCGAGCACCTCACCGCCGCGGCCCACCAACTTGTTCAGGTCGTCGCTTCCGTCGATGCTTACCACCGCGCGGTTGCCCTCGACGTCGAGGTCGATGTCACCGTCGAAGTCGAGCAGGTCCAGCAACTCCTCGAGGTAGTCCCCCGCGATCTCGCCCTCGGCGACCAGTCGCTCCTCCAGGTCGTCGAGATTGTCGGCGGTGTCCTCCGCACCCTCGTCGCCCGTCAGCTCGGCGTCGACCGTGTCCACGTCGCGCTCGGTGGTGTCCGCGTCTGTCATGTCCATCTCCCTCATCACATGGGCCAGGGGCCCAACCGACGCCGCCCGCGAGGCGGCTCGTTCAGCTATGCCGCCGGTGTCAGCGTTTGCGTTTCTTCGGCCGCGCCCCGGGACGCGGGGTGCGGTTGCTCGCTCCGGCGCCGCCCGCCGGGCCACTTGCTCCCGTGGCGGGCGGGTCGGAGGCGTCGTCGTCGGACTCCACCTCAGGGTCGATCGGCGCACCGTTGGCGGCCGGCTTGGCGGTCCGCTTCGGCTTGGCCCCCGGCGCAGGCGCATTCGCGGCGCGTCGTTGGATCGCCTCCTGCTTCTTGGCCTCGTCCTCTTTCTCGATCATCCCGAACACGTAGTGCTGCTGGCCGAACGTCCAGATGTTGTTCGCGAACCAGTACAGGATGATCGCCAGCGGCAGGAACGGTCCGCCGACCACGACGCCGAGAGGAAACACATACAGCGACAGCTTGTTCATCATCGCCGTCTGCGGGTTGGCGGCGGCTTCCGGACTCTGCCGCGCCACCGACGCCCGGCTGTTGAAGTAGGTCGCGATGCCGGCGAGCACCATCACCGGCAGGCCCACCAGAATCACCGCGGGCCGGTGGAACACGGTGAACGCGTCGAGGCCGGTGCGCTGCGTCATGAAAGCGCCGATCGGTGCGCCGAACAGATTGGCGTCCAGGAAATGTCCGACGTCGGCGGGCGTGAACACGTAGTTGCCCGTTAGCCGGTTTTGCACCACCGACAGGTGCGGCTGCCCGAAGCCGCCGGTGGTCCGGTTGAACGAACGCAAGACGTGGTAGAGGCCGAGGAACACCGGGATCTGCGCGAGCATCGGCAGGCAGCCCAGGATCGGGTTGAAGCCGTGCTCGCGCTGCAGCTTCTGCATCTCCAGCGCCATCCGCTGGCGGTCTTTGCCGTACTTCTTCTGCAGGGCCTTGATCTGAGGCTGCAACTCCTGCATTTGGCGGGTGGTGCGGATCTGCCGGACGAACGGCTTGTAAAGCAGCGCGCGCAGGGTGAAAACCAGGAACATCACCGCCAGCGCCCACGCGAAGAAGTTCGACGGGCCCAGCAGGTAGGCGAACAGCTTGTACCAGACCCACATGATCCACGACACCGGGTAGTAGACGAAGTCGAGGCTGAAGAAATCAAACAAAAGATTCACGCTCCCCTCGCGCCACCCGTAGGCGCGCGTCGCTGGCATCTTCGAGGTTCTTGTGGCACTCCGGGCGGTCCGGTATCGGATCCCATCCGCCCCCATGCCATGGTCCGCATTTGGCGAGCCGGGCGGCGGCGAGCGAACCGCCCCGGAACAAGCCATACTCGCCCAGCGCGTCCACCGCGTACTGACTGCACGTCGGCACGAACCGACACGTCGCCGGCCGCAGCGGCGACACCATATGCCGGTACAGCTGGATGACGAAGACCAAAGCCCGCGCCGCCGCCGCGCCCGCGGATCGGGGCCAGCCGCGCAGCCGCGCCCGGCCGGTCACGACGGGGTGTCCGCGGATAGGGCGCGTCGGACACATCGCCGCAGTTGTTGCTCGAGCCGCGCCGAGGACGCCGTCCGGCTACCGGGCAGTGCCCGGATCACCAACTGATCGATGGGAGCCAACTCGCTCAGCATGGCGCGGGAGACGTGTCGTAGCCGGCGGGCGACGCGATGGCGCTCGACGGCCGAGCCCACGGTCTTGCCGACGACCAACCCCACATGCGGGCCGGTGAGCTTCGGGTCGCTGGCGCGCCGAACGTGCACGACGAGATCGGGCTGTTTCAAACGAATCCCGTGTTTCATCGTCGCGGCGAACTCCGTTGACCGCCTCATGCGGTTGCGTGCGGGCAGCACCGCCGGGAAACCTGACGGTGCGATCAGGCAGTGAGCGCGCGGCGTCCCTTCCGACGCCGACCCGACACAATCGCGCGACCGGCGCGGGTGCGCATCCGCAGACGGAACCCGTGCACGCGGGCTCGGCGCCGGTTGTTCGGCTGGAAGGTCCGCTTGCCCTTGGCCACGACGTTCTCCTCGTTGTGTCTCGCACGCCATCCGGCCGCACATCAGACGCGTGCCCGGGAGCTCGTCTGCGGTCGGTCAGATGTACTCTTACTGCCACTGCCCGGCGCGGTCCCCGAACCCGGTTCGGGTCGCAGCCGTATCGCCGACTTTCGGGCGACTGTTTGAGGGTACTGACGAGGCTTCGCCTGGTCAAACCTGGCCTGCTGCAACGCACCCGCCCGAGGTGGCGCGATGACCTTTCCCGTTTCGGTCTCACGACGCCGCGGTGTCGCTACCATGACAACCCGAACCAGGCCCGAAGTACCTTCAACCCCCGGATTGGAATGCAGCAGAACGGTTGGCAGCAGAACGGAAAACTGTTAGCTTCTGCCAATGCCGTTTTAGACTGAGGCGGCGCTCGACAATGAAGCGAGGATGGTGGATCACCTCGCTGCCTAGACACTGTTCGCCGGTGTTACGCAGCGCGGAGATCGCGAGCCGTCGCCGGTAGGTTGTGGCTCGCACCCAATCATCCTGTCCACACCTGTGCATAACTATGTGGACAAGTACGTCGTCGGCAGGTGTAGTTGTACCTCGACCCGGGATGCTCGAGAACCAGGGAGATGCGTCGTTGACCGATGACCCCGGTTCAGGTTTCACGTCCGTCTGGAACGCGGTCGTCTCCGAGCTCAACGGCGAGTCCACCGCGGACGGTGGCACACCGAATCGCACACTCATCACTCCCCTGACCCCGCAGCAACGCGCCTGGCTGAACCTGGTGCGGCCGCTGACCATCGTCGAGGGATTCGCGTTGCTGTCGGTGCCCAGCAGCTTCGTCCAAAACGAGATCGAACGTCATTTGCGGGCCCCCATCACCGATGCCCTCAGCCGCCGGCTCGGGCAGCAGATCCAGCTCGGTGTCCGGATCGCCCCACCCTCCGACGACAACGACGACGCCGTCGTCGCCGCGCCGGACTCGTTCGCGCACAATGACGGCGCCCCGACCGACGATCTCCTGGACGTCGACGACAACTTCGACAACGGCGAGTTGGTCAGCGACACCCAGCAGGGGTGGCCGAACTACTTCACCGAACGCCCGCACACCGTCGACCCGGCGATCTCCGGCGGCACCAGCCTCAACCGGCGCTACACCTTCGACACCTTCGTCATCGGCGCGTCGAACCGATTCGCGCACGCGGCGGCGCTGGCCATCGCCGAGGCGCCGGCCCGGGCCTACAACCCGCTGTTCATCTGGGGCGAGTCCGGGTTGGGCAAGACACACCTGCTGCACGCCGCCGGGAACTATGCGCAGCGACTGTTCCCCGGGATGCGGGTCAAGTACGTCTCCACCGAGGAATTCACAAACGACTTCATCAACTCGCTGCGCGACGACCGCAAGGTGGCGTTCAAGCGCAGTTACCGCGACGTCGACGTGCTGCTCGTCGACGACATCCAGTTCATCGAGGGCAAGGAAGGTATCCAGGAAGAGTTCTTCCACACCTTCAACACGTTGCACAACGCCAACAAACAGATCGTCATCTCCTCTGACCGGCCCCCCAAACAGCTCGCCACCCTGGAAGACCGGCTGCGGACGCGGTTCGAGTGGGGCCTGATTACCGACGTGCAGCCCCCAGAACTGGAAACGCGCATCGCGATTCTGCGTAAGAAGGCGCAGATGGAGCGGCTCGCGGTCCCCGACGACGTGCTGGAGCTCATCGCCAGCAGCATCGAGCGCAACATCCGCGAACTCGAGGGCGCCCTGATCCGGGTCACCGCATTCGCGTCGCTGAACAAGACGCAGATCGACAAATCGTTGGCAGAGATCGTCCTTCGCGACCTGATCGCCGATGCGAGCACGATGCAGATCAGCGCCGCGACCATCATGGCGGCGACGGCCGAGTACTTCGACACCACGGTTGAGGAACTGCGCGGGCCCGGTAAGACGCGGGCGTTGGCCCAATCACGGCAAATCGCAATGTATTTGTGCCGCGAGCTGACCGACCTGTCGCTGCCCAAGATCGGGCAGGCGTTCGGCCGTGACCACACCACCGTGATGTACGCCCAGCGCAAAATTCTGTCCGAGATGGCCGAGCGGCGTGAGGTGTTCGATCACGTCAAGGAGCTCACCACTCGCATCCGTCAGCGCTCCAAGCGCTGACTCACACCGCCGCGACCCCCTCTCAGCCCCCGCGGGGCTCCTGCGCGCGCATGTAATTTGAAAAAACTTCCCGCACCCCTGTCACACCCGTCCCAGCCGCGGGTTGTGCGCAGCGTTGTGTACAGAACATGCAAACGCCCGTGCAGGGGCGGGCCCACCGTGCACACCCCCCTGTAATCCCCAACGCCCCAACACCCGACGCACAGGCAGGGCCACTCTCATCCACAGCGCGATCGGGGCGCTAGCTGCACCGAAGTGGGTTTCTCCCCAGGATGCACAGGCCTTATTACTGGTACTGAGATATCTTCATCGGTTCTTCTTCCAAAGACGGCTTTGGGGAGCCACCGTGCGCAGCGCCGGACGAACCCATCGTCAGCCCGGCTTGTCGGCCTCGGCGTTTAGCTTTCAAGATGGCCTCGGAGGATCTACGGTTGTTCTTCGACTGCCGTTACGGTCGTCGTCGGCGTAGCAGGTGTTGCCGGCGTTCGTGGCGCAGCCCCGTGCTAGCGGGGGAGGCTAGCCACTGAATTCGAATACGCTGGTAGGTGAAGGGACGCTATGGACGCGGCGACGACGACGGCTGGTCTCAGCGGCGACTTGAAGTTTCGTTTGGTGCGGGAATCCTTCGCCGACGCGGTTTCGTGGGTGGCCAAGAATCTTCCGACCAGGCCGGCGGTGCCGGTGCTGTCGGGGGTGCTGTTGACGGGCTCCGACGAAGGCCTCACGATCTCGGGATTCGACTATGAGGTGTCCGCCGAAGCGCAGATTGCGGCCGAAATCGCTTCTCCAGGAAGTGTTTTGGTGTCGGGCCGGCTGTTGTCCGACATCGTCCGGGCGCTGCCGAACAAGCCGATCGATTTCTACGTCGACGGCAACCGGGTCGCGCTGAACTGCGGCAACGCGCGATTCTCGTTGCCGACGATGGCCGTTGAGGATTACCCGACGTTGCCCGCGCTGCCCGAGGAAACCGGCACGCTGCCGGCCGACCTGTTCGCCGAAGCGATCAGCCAGGTCGCGATCGCCGCCGGGCGCGACGACACCTTGCCGATGCTGACGGGCATCCGGGTCGAAATCACCGGTGACACGGTCGTTTTGGCGGCGACCGACCGGTTCCGGCTGGCGGTGCGCGAGCTCACCTGGTCGGCTGCGTCGTCCGACATCGACGCCGCGGTGTTGGTGCCGGCCAAGACGTTGGCCGAGGCGGCCCGCGCGGGCACCGACGGCTCCGACGTGCGGTTGTCGTTGGGCGCGGGCACCGGGGTCGGCAAGGACGGCTTGTTGGGCATCACCGGCAACGGAAAGCGCAGCACGACCCGCCTGCTCGACGCGGAGTTCCCGAAGTTCCGCCAGCTGTTGCCCGCGGAGCACACCGCGGTCGCGACCATCAACGTCGCGGAACTGACCGAGGCCATCAAGCTGGTGGCGTTGGTCGCCGACCGCGGCGCGCAGGTGCGGATGGAATTCAGCGACGGCTCGCTGCGGTTGTCCGCCGGGGCCGACGACGTCGGCCGCGCCGAAGAGGACCTGGCCGTCGACTTCGTGGGCGACCCGCTGACGATCGCGTTCAACCCGACGTATCTGACCGACGGGCTGGGCTCGGTGCACTCGGAGCGGGTGTCGTTCGGGTTCACCACCCCCGGTAAGCCGGCGCTGCTGCGCCCGGTACTCGACGACGACAGCCACCCGACCGGCACCGGTCCTTACTCCGCGCTGCCCACGGACTACGTCTACCTGCTGATGCCCGTTCGGTTGCCCGGCTGAGTGTACGTCCGGCATTTGGGGCTGCGCGACTTCCGGTCCTGGGCACACGTCGACCTCGAGCTGGCGCCGGGGCGGACCGTCTTCGTCGGCCCCAACGGCTTTGGTAAGACGAATCTCGTTGAGGCGCTGTGGTATTCGAGCACCCTAGGGTCGCACCGGGTGGGCACTGACGCCCCGCTGCTAAGGGCTGGGGCCAGCCGTGCGGTGGTGTCCACGATCGTCGTCAACGACGGCAGGGAGTGCGCCGTCGACGTGGAGATCGCCGCGGGCCGCGCCAATAAGGCGCGGCTGAACCGGTCGCCGGTGCGCAGCACCCGAGAGGTGATCGGGGTCTTGCGGGCGGTGTTGTTCGCACCAGAGGACCTGGCGCTGGTGCGCGGTGATCCATCGGACCGGCGCCGCTACCTCGACGACCTGGCGATCGTGCGCCGCCCCACGGTCGCGGGCATCCGGGCCGATTACGAGAAAGTCCTGCGGCAGCGCACCGCGCTGTTGAAATCCGCGGCGGGCGCGCGCTACCGCGGCGATCGCGGGGCGCTGGACACCCTCGACGTGTGGGACAGCCGCCTCGCCGAACACGGGTCCGCCCTGATGGCGGCGCGCATCGACCTGGTCAATCAACTGGCGCCAGAGGTGGAGAAGGCCTACCAATTGTTGGCACCGGGATCGCGGCCGGCGTCGATCGCCTACCGGTCCAGCCTGGGCTCCGAGGTTGCCGTCGACGCCCCGGACCGGGAGTTCCTCGAGGCGGCGATGCTCGTGGCGCTAGCCGCGCGGCGGGACGCGGAGCTGGAACGCGGGATGTGCCTGGTGGGTCCGCACCGCGACGATCTCGAGCTGTGGCTCGGTGATCAGCCCGCGAAAGGCTTTGCCAGCCACGGGGAATCGTGGTCTTTCGCGGTGGCGTTGCGGTTGGCCGCATACGAATTGCTGCGCGCCGACGGGGGCGAACCGGTGCTGTTGCTCGACGACGTATTCGCCGAACTGGACGCCGCACGGCGGCGTGCGCTGGCCGCCGTCGCGGAATCGGCCGAACAGGTCCTGATCACCGCGGCGGTGGTCGATGACATTCCCACGGGCTGGGACGCCACGCTGGTGCGCATCGACTTGCGCGACGGTGATTCCGGCCGGGTATCGGAGGTACAGCCATGACCGATGACACGCAGCGCGCCGGGGACGCCGACCCCGGCAAGCTCACCGGCATCGACTTGGTCCGCCGCACGCTCGAGGAGGCGCGGGCGGCGGCCCGGGCGCAGGGCAAGGACGCCGGGCGGGGCCGGTGATCTTCAGGGAGGTCACGACGCCGGCGCCCACCGCCGCGGCGATTTTGGCCAGCAACTGGCTTT
>NZ_LZKC01000313.1:0-19349 GCF_001672685.1 Mycobacterium sp. E2462 | reverse complement strand
GGTTTCGAGGCGGCCACGCCCCTTCTTACCGCACCGCCCCCGCCGGCGGGTGGACCTCACAGCGAGCGTTGCAGCAGTACCTGCCCGTTGTCGGCCCCGACCACCTGCACCGCGGCGATCTGGTCGACCGGGGTGGAGATGCTGGCCGCGGGCGTCGCCGTGTGACCGGGCACGGCCACCCAGGTGGCCAGCCGGGTCTGACTTCCGTCGCGGCCCACCACCACCAGCGCCAGCGTGTCGTGATGCGCGTTCAGCGGGGCCAGGCAGACGCAACTCAGGTTGATCGACGTCCCCCAGTGCTGGCTGGTCACCGCGACCGAGGAGGTCAGCAGGTTGGTGCCGACCTGCGACATCTGCTGCGACGCGGCCTGCGGCAAGTGCTGGGGCGGCTGGGTGACGTACCCCTGCACGCCCGCGAACACCCCGAGCCCCAGGACCACGGCCGCGGCGGCGGAAGCCACCCAGGTCACCATTCGGGTGCGGCGGCGCCGCCAGCGCACCGTCGCCAGCAACGCCGGCAGCAGTTGCGGCGACATCTCCGGCGGCTCCGGCAACTCCGCGCCGCGGGTGTCGATCCCGGCCACGTCCTCGCGGCTCGGCTGCGAGAGCAGCGCAGGCACTCCGCTCAGATCGGCGACCGCCTCGCGGCACGCCGGGCACTGCACCATGTGCGTCTCGAATTCCCGACGCTCGGCCGCGGACAAGGAGCCCAGAACGTATGCGGCGTCCCACATCGCGTAGCGATCATCGGGAGTACCGACACCCAGCACAGGCGTCCTCATTTCCTTCATGTCCCCATCACCCCCAAGTCTGCGGAGCCCCTCATCGGGTGACTCCGAGTTCCTGCAGAGTGAGTCGCAACGCGCGCACGGCATAGTGTAGTCGCGACTTCACCGTTCCCTCGGCGATGCCGAGGTCTGCAGCAATCTGTGCGGTGGTCCAACCGCGGTAGTAGGACCGTTCGATGACGGCCCGGTGCTCCACCGACAGCTGGACCATGGCGTCGGCGATCAGCAACCGGTCCAAGGCCGCGTTGACCTCGTCCGGCGTGGACTGCTCCGGGGCGCCCGCCTCGTCCGTCGAGCCGACGACGTTGCGATAGCGCGCGCTGCGCCGATCGTCGATGATCATGTTGCGGGCCACCGTGAACAGCCACGCCCGCGCCGACCGCTCCGTGTCGCCGATCACCTCGGGATGCTGCCAGGCCCGCAGCAGCGTCTCCTGGACCACGTCTTCGGACTGGCTTGCGTCCCCCGTCAGTCGCAAAGCGTAGCGCCACAGCACCGCGGCGTGTTCGTCGTACAGCGCCTTCATCAGAGCGGCTTCCGCAGCCCCAGACGCCCTCCATGTGCCGGCAACCCGAGCCACTCGATCACCTCCGACTACTGAAACGAGTCGAACGGCTGGTCAGTTCAGTTCGGCGCCCAAGGTCAGGATGCGCGGCCCGGAGTCGGTGACCGCAACCGTGTGTTCCCAGTGTGCCGCACGCGAGCCGTCGGTGGTGGTGACCGTCCACTCGTCGTCGAGCACCACGGTTTTGCCGGTGCCCAGGGTCAGCATCGGCTCGATGGCCAGCACGGATCCCGGCGCCAGCAGCGGGCCGCGCCCGGGTGCACCCTCGTTGGGCAAGAAGGGGTCCATGTGCATGTGCCGGCCGATGCCATGGCCGCCGTAACCCTCCACGATGCCGAACGCCCGGCCGTAGCGCTCGGCGGCCGCGCGGGTGCCGGTCTCGATGGCGTGCGAGACGTCGGTCAGGCGGTTGCCGGCGACCATCGCCGCGATGCCGGCCTCCAGCGACTCCCTGGTGGCCCGCGACAGGACGTCGTCGGCCTCGCTGAGCGCGCCCACCCCGAAGGTGATCGCGGCGTCGCCGTGCCAGCCGTCGAGCACCGCGCCGCAGTCGATGGACACCAGGTCGCCCGGCGTCAGGGTTTCGGCCGCCGAGGGGATTCCGTGGACCACCCGCTCGTTCACCGAGGAGCAGATCGACGCCGGGTAGCCGTGGTAACCCAGGAACGACGGGACGGCGCCCGCCTCGCGGATCACCGATTCGGCGATCTCGTCGAGGCTCAGCGTCGACACCCCGGCGATCGCGGCCGCGTGAACCGCGTGCAACGCCGCCGCGACCACCGCGCCCGCCGCGGCCATGGCGTCGAGTTCACCGGCGCTGCGCTGCGGCACGACTTTGCGGCTGCGCAGCCGCGCCAGCGTCACGATTACTGGCCCAGCGCTTGCAGCGCGCGGGCGAAGACCTCGTCCATGGTTCCGACGGCGTCGACGGTCTTGAGCTCGTCGCGGTAGTAGTCCAGCAGCGGCGCGGTCTCGTCGCGGTAGACCTTCATCCGGTTGATGATGATCTCCTCGGTGTCATCGGCACGCCCGCGGCCCTTGAGCCGCTGCAACAACTCGTCCTCAGAGACCCGAAACTCCAACACCGCATCGATGTCCCCACCCCGGCGCTCGAGCATGCCGTGCAACGCCTTGGCCTGCTCCACCGAGCGCGGATACCCGTCCAGGATGAACCCGTTGGCGACGTCGGGATCATCGAGACGGTCCGCGACGAGCTGATTGGTCAACTCCGAGGGCACCAAATCACCGGCATCCAGGTAACGCTTGGCCTCCAGCCCCAACTCGGTGCCGTTCTCGATGTTGCTGCGGAACAGATCACCGGTGGACAGATGCGGGATCCCCAACTTCTCGGAGAGCTTTTGAGCCTGCGTTCCCTTGCCCGCCCCGGGCGGCCCCAGCAAAACGACTCTCACTTGAGGAACCCTTCATAGTTGCGCTGCATCAGCTGACTCTCGATCTGCTTGACCGTATCCAAGCCGACGCCAATCATGATCAAAACCGCGGTACCGCCGAACGGCAAGTTCTGCACCGCTCCGCCGTTGCCGATCTGCAGGAAGAGGTTCGGCAACACCGAGATCGCGCCGAGGTAGATCGAGCCCGGCAGGGTGATCCGGCTCAGCACGTAACGCAGGTAGTCGGCGGTGGGTTTGCCCGGCCGGATGCCGGGGATGAACCCGCCGAACTTCTTCATCTCGTCGGCCCGCTCGTCGGGGTTGAACGTGATCGAGACGTAGAAGTACGTGAAGAAGATGATCAAGCCGAAGTAGATGCTGATGTAGATGGGGTCGCTCGGGTCGGACAGGTAGCTGCCGACGAACTTGTCCCACCAGCTGTTGCCGACGCCGCCGCTGCCGCTGCGGATCAGCTGGGTGATCAGGTGCGGGATGTAGATGAGCGACGAGGCGAAAATGACCGGGATGACGCCGGCCTGGTTCACCTTGAGCGGCAGGTACGTCGACGTCCCGCCGTACATGCGCCGGCCCACCATGCGCTTGGCGTACTGCACGGGGATGCGGCGCTGACCCTGCTCGACGAACACCACGCCGACGATGATGAGCAGCGCGGCGACGCACACCGCCGCGAAGATCGCACCGCCGCGGCTGTCCAGGATGGACTTGCCCTCGGCGGGGATGCGGGCGGCGATGCCGACGAAGATCAGCAACGACATGCCGTTGCCGATGCCGCGCTCGGTGATCAGCTCACCCATCCACATGACCAGGGCGGCGCCGCTGGTCATCACCAAGACGATGACGACCAGCGTGAAGATGCTCTGGTCGGCGATGATGTCCAGCGAGCAGCCCTGCAGCAGCCCGCCGTTGGCGGCCAGGGCCACGATGCTGGTGGCCTGGAGGATGGCCAGCGCGATCGCCAGGTAGCGGGTATACTGCGTCATCTTGGCCTGGCCAGACTGGCCCTCCTTGCGCAGTTCCTCGAACCGCGGGATGACGACCGTGAGCAGCTGCACGATGATGCTGGCGGTGATGTACGGCATCACGCCCACCGCGAAGACCGTGAGCTTGAGCAGCGCCCCGCCGGAGAACAGGTTGATCAGCGAGTAGATCTGTCCGGCCGCGCCGCCGCTGGCCTCTTTGATGCACTGCTGCACGTTGGGGTAGTTGACGCCGGGCGACGGCAGCGCGGCGCCGACGCGGTAGAGGACGACGATGCCAAGCGTGAAGAGGATCTTCCGTCTCAGATCGACTGTCCGCAGCGATGAGATGAAAGCCGAAAGCACTCTTCCTCCTGCGCAGCCGGGGTGTGATCCTGCAATTACGCGCCCAACACTCGCAGGCCAGGACGTACGGCGTCGCGCGTCAAACCGTGTACGAGACTAACAGCTGACCGGGGCGGCTCCGGTCATGGGCCGTTTAGCAGCCCGCGCCGGCCGCCGCCACGCGCCCGCGCCGCACCCGAAAAGGTCACAGGAAATGCAAAGCGAATAGGCGTAAAGTACGAGTCGCTCGTTGCTTTTGCTAAATATTTGAAACAGGAGCAGCATGACACGCACCGATCAAGACACCTGGGACTTGGCCTCCAGCGTCGGCGCGACCGCCACCATGGTCGCCGCGGCACGTGCGCTGGCCAGCGAGGGCCCCCACCCCATCATCGATGACCCCTTCGCCGCGCCGCTGGTGCGTGCAGTCGGGCTGGAGTTCTTCCGCCGCCTGGTGGACCACGACATCGAGGCCGGCCCCGACGGCGGCGAGCAGGACCTGCAGCTCGAAACCGACTCGATCGCCGTGCGCACCCGCTTCTTCGACGACTTCTTCCTCAACGCCGCCCGCGACGGGATCCGCCAGTCGGTGATCCTGGCCGCCGGCCTCGACGCCCGGGCCTACCGCCTGAGCTGGCCGGCCGGGACCGTCGTCTACGAGGTGGACCAACCGCAAGTGGTGGAGTTCAAAAGCACCACGATGGCCGGCCTGGGCGCCACGCCCACTGCGGAGCGGCGCACGGTCAGCATCGACCTGCGCGACGACTGGCCGGCCGCCCTGCGGGCCGCGGGGTTCGACGTGTCCCAGCCGAGCGCCTGGAGCGCCGAAGGCCTGCTGATGTACCTGCCGCCCGAGGCGCAGGACCGGCTGTTCGACAACATCACCGCGCTCAGCGCCCCGGGGAGCAAGCTGGCCACCGAGTACCACGGCGACTCCGGCCGCACGATGAGCGAGCGCGCGAAGCAGTTCAACGAGCGGTGGGCCAACATCGGGTGCGACATCGACCTGTCGGGGCTGTTCTTCGACGGCGAGCGCAGCAACGTCGTGGACTACCTCGGCGGCCTGGGCTGGCAGGTGAGCACGCGGGAGCGGCGCGAGTACTTCGCCGACTACGGACTGGCCTTCCCGGACGACGAAACCTCGCAACTGCGCAACATCGTCTCCGTCGTCGCCACGCTGGGATAGGGGCGCCATGACCACCAACACCCACCGTTTCGACGGCGACACGTGGGATCTGGCGTCCAGCGTCGGCGCCACCGCCACCGCGGTGGCCGCCCGGCGGGCGCTGGCCTCCAAGGGCCCCGGCCCGCTGCTCGACGACCCTTACGCCGAACCGTTGGTGACCGCCGTCGGCGTCGACGCCTTCATCCGCATGATGAACGGTGACATCGAGGTCGCCGAGGACGACCCCGCGTTCACGGCCCGGCGGCTCAGCGAGGGCATGGCCGTGCGCACCCGGTTCTTCGACGCGTTCTTCCGCGACGCCACCGACGCCGGTATTCGTCAGGCCGTCATCCTGGCGTCCGGGCTTGACACCCGCGCCTACCGGTTGCCGTGGCCGGCGGGCACCGTGCTCTTCGAGATCGACCAGCCGACGGTCATCGAATTCAAGACCCGGACCCTGGCCGATTTGGGCGTGAGCCCGGCCGCCGACCGCCGCGCGGTGGGCGTCGACCTGCGCGACGACTGGCCAGCCGCCCTGCGCGACCACGGGTTCGACGCGGGGCGGCCGACGGCGTGGATCGCCGAAGGGCTGCTCGGTTACCTGCCGCCCGACGCGCAGGACCGCCTGTTCGACAACATCACCGCGCTATCCGCCGCCGAGAGCCGGATCGGCACCGGCTACGTCCCGGACATCCGCGACCGCATCGAGAAGCGGGGCCGCGACATCAGCCAGCGCTGGCGGCGGCTCGGGCTGGACCTGGACTGGAAGGACCTGGTGTACGCCGGCGAACGCCACGACGTGGTGGCCTACCTGGCGGAGCGCGGTTGGGAATCCACCGCGCACAGGACCCCGGAGCTCTACGCGCAGAACGGGTTCGAGTTCCCGCAGGACTCGACGGCCGCTTTCGGGGACATCAAGTATGTGACGGCGACGCTGATGGAGAAGGGCGCAGGATGACACGCACCGACCAAGACACCTGGGATCTGGCCTCCAGCGTGGGCGCGACGGCGACGTGGGTGGCCGCCGCCCGGGCACTGGCCAGCAAGCGCGCCGACGCGTTGATCGACGACCCGTTCGCCGACCCCCTGGTCCGCGCGGTGGGCAAGGAATTTTTCATCCGCGTGCTCGACGGCGAGATCACCGACGAGACCGGCGGCCTGGAACCCGACGCCGACCACGACGTCGAATACAACCTGCAGCGGATGGTCAACATGATGGCCACCCGCACCCGCTTCTTCGACGATTTCTTCACCGACGCGACCGCCGCCGGCGTCGGCCAGGCCGTCATCCTCGCCTCCGGACTCGACTCACGCCCGTACCGCCTGCCGTGGCCGGCGGGGACGGTCGTCTACGAGGTCGACCAGCCGGCGGTGATCGAGTTCAAGTCCGCCACGCTGGCGCGGCTGGGCGCCGAGCCCACCGCGGACCGGCGGACCGTCGCGGTCGACCTGCGGGACGACTGGCTGACGCCGCTGCGCCAAGCGGGCTTCGACGAGTCGCGGCCCAGCGCATGGAGCGCCGAGGGATTGCTGATGTACCTGCCGCCCGAGGCGCAGGACAAGCTGTTCGACGCCATCACCGCGCTGAGCGCCCCGGGCAGCCGGCTGGCGACCGAATACCACCGCGACGGAATGCCACTGCTGGAACGACGGACCAAGGCGATGGCGCGCCGCTGGGGGCCGTACGGGTTCGACGTCGACGTGTCGAACCTGGTCTATTACGGCGAGCGCACCCCCGCGGCCGACTACCTGAGCGCCCGCGGGTGGCAGGTGTCGACGCGCACCCGCGCGGACATGTTCGCCGAGGCCGGGCTCACGGTTCCGCCGGGCGACAGCCTGGAGTCGCTGCAGAACAGCATCGCCGTCACCGCGGTGCTGCAATAGCGAGTCAGCGCGGGTTGGCCGCCGGCGCGCGGACGACCATCGGCACCGCCGGGAAACACCACGCCATCTCCGAGCGCGACTTGCGCAGCGCGGCGGTGCCGTAGCCCCGCTTGCGGTGGTCGGGGTGGATCCAGATGCGTACGGAGACCTCGCCGTGGGCCAGCTCGCCGAACACCATCCCCACCTTCTGCCCGGAGTCGACGGCCACGAACCAGGCGGCCTCTTCGTCGTCGACGCGGTGCAAGGCGGCGCTGATCTCGTCGTCGAGGTTGCCGGCCGGGCCGCCGGAACCGTCGCCGGCCGCTCCCATCTCCTCGGTGCGGACCGCGAAGATGTCGCGGTCCTCGGTCGCCGAGAACGGCCGCAGCTCCAGGGTGTCCCCCGAACTCGCCGGGCGCTCGCCCAGGGTGAAGCTGAGCTGGGCGTTGAGGTCTTCGAGTTCGGCGAGGATCTTGCGCCGCGAGTCGATGGTGAGCTGATCGAACGACATGCTCATCACCGCTTCGGCGGCCGCCGCGTTGGTCTCCAGCAGGGCGGCGATCGCCGCGACCGCCGCCGCCCGGTTCTCGGATTCCACGACGGCGTCGGCGATTTCGTGCCGCCGCTCCACGGCTTTGGACAGGGCGTCGGCGATCTCGCGGCGGGCGGCTTTGCGGTCGTGGTCGGTCATTGCATCAGCCTAGAACGCCGGTGGGCGGATCGCGCTACATCCGACCGTAACTTCGTCGCGGCGTGCGGGTGGCCGCGCGACGACGTCTGGCGGTTGCCCGCACCGCCGGGAGGCGTAAAGTGGTGGTTATATCGGCTAATTATTAACTGAGGACGACTAACTATTTTGTGAGGGGCGGTTCATGAGTTCGACGAGGTATGACGGCGACACCTGGGATCTGGCGTCCAGCGTGGGCGCGACCGCGACCATGGTCGCCGCGGCGCGCGCGATGGCGACCCGCGCCGAGCGGCCGCTGATCGACGATCCGTTCGCCGAACCGCTGGTCCGCGCAGTCGGGGTCGACCTGCTGACGAAGCTCGCCAGCGGCGAGCTGGACCCCGGCGAACTCAACGACGTGCACGACGGCGCGACGGGGTCCACCGGCGCGATGTCCCGGATGGCCGACAACATGGCCGTCCGCACCAAGTTCTTCGACGAGTTCTTCCTCAACGCGACCAGCGCGGGCATCGAGCAGGTGGTCATCCTCGCCTCGGGCCTGGACGCCCGGGCGTACCGGCTCGCCTGGCCGGCCGGCACCGTCGTGTACGAGGTGGACCAGCCCGAGGTGATCGAGTTCAAGACCCGCACGCTGGCCGAGCTCGGCGCCCAACCCACGGCCGAGCGCCGCGTGGTGGCGGTCGACCTGCGCGACGACTGGCCGGCCGCGCTGCGCGCCGCCGGCTTCGACCCGGACCGGCCGTCCGCCTGGAGCGCCGAGGGCCTGCTGGGCTACCTGCCGCCGGAGGCGCAGGACCGTCTGCTCGACACGATCACCGAACTCAGCGCACCGGGGAGCCGGCTCGCCACCGAAAGCGCGCCCAACCCCGAACCGGGTGAAGAGGACAAGCTCAAGGAGCGCATGCGCGCGATCTCCGAGCGCTGGCGCGCGCACGGCTTCGACCTGGACATGGCCGGGCTGGTCTACTTCGGTGAGCGCAACGAGGCGGTACCGTACCTCGGCGCCCAGGGCTGGGAGCTGACCAGCGCCAGCATCCGAGACCTGTTCGCCGCCAACGGTCTTCCGCCGTTCGACGACGACGACATGCGGATGGGCGAGATGCTTTACACCAGCGGCACCCTGACCAAGAACGCGGAATAGGAGCGCGGCCGATGACTGCCAACACTGGACGAACCGAGGGTGACAGCTGGGATCTGGCGTCCAGCGTGGGCGCGACCGCGACGATGGTCGCGGCGTCTCGTGCGCTCGCCTCCCAGGGGCCCGACGCGCTGCTCGACGACCCCTGGGCCGATCCCCTGGTGCGCGCCGTGGGGCTGGACCCGTTCATCCGGATCATCGACGGCGACCTCGACTTCGACGACGACCCGCTGCTGAACCGGCGCACCCGGATCGAGCAGATGACCGTGCGCACCAGGTTTTTCGACGACTTCTTCACCGGCGCCGCCGGTGCGGGTGTCCGCCAGGCGGTGATCTTGGCGTCCGGCCTCGACACCCGGGCCTACCGGCTGGCCTGGCCGGCCGGGACCGTCGTCTACGAGGTGGACCAGCCGCGTGTGATCGAGTTCAAGAGCACCACGCTGGCCGGGCTCGGCGCCAAGCCGACCGCCGAGCGCCGCGCCGTCGCCATCGACCTGCGCGACGACTGGCCGGCGGCGTTGCGCCAGCACGGCTTCGACGTCGACCAGCCGACCGCGTGGAGCGCCGAGGGGTTGCTGCCCTACCTGCCGCCGGAGGCGCAGGACCGGCTGTTCGACCACATCACCGCGCTCAGTGCGCCGGGCAGCCGGCTGGCGACCGAACACGTGCCAGACCCGAACGCGTTCACCAACGAGCGGATCCAGAGCATCACGCAGCGGTGGCGCCGCGCCGGGTTCGACCTCGATGCGGCCGACCTGTTCTACCAGGGTGAGCGCAACGTCGTGGTCGACTACCTGAGCGAGCACGGTTGGCAGGTGACCGCCCACCCCGCTAAGGAGCTGTACGCGCGCAACGGATTTGAGTTCCCGGAGACCGAGCTGGCGGCCTTCGGCGACCTGCACTACGTCGCCGCGACCCGCGACTGATCCGCTCGGTAGGGTTTGTCCCATGCCTCGCACGCACGACGACGAGTGGGACCTGGCCTCCAGCGTGGGGGCGACCGCGACCATGGTGGCGGCCGGCCGCGCGATGGCGACCAAGGACCCCCGCGGTCTGATCAATGACCCGTTCGCCGCGCCGCTAGTGCGCGCCGTTGGGCTGGACTTCTTCACCAAGATGATGGACGGCCAGCTCGACCTCGACGCGATCGACAACATGTCGCCCGAGCGCCTGCAGGCCATCTCCGACGGAATGGCGGTGCGCACCAAGTACTTCGACGATTACTTCGCCGACGCCATGGCCGCCGGGGTGCGTCAGGCGGTGATTCTGGCCTCCGGACTGGACGCGCGCGCCTACCGGTTGCCCTGGCCGGCCGGCAGCGTGGTCTACGAGATCGACCAGCCGCGCGTCATCGAATTCAAGACCGCGACGCTCGCCGGGATCGGCGCCGAGCCCACCGCGCAGCGCCGCACCGTGCCCATCGACCTGCGCGCGGACTGGCCGGCCGCGCTCAAGGCGGCCGGTTTCGATCCGGCGGCGCCGACGGCCTGGCTGGCCGAGGGGCTGCTGATCTACCTGCCGCCGCAGGCGCAAGACCGGTTGTTCGACGACATCACCGCGTTCAGCGCGCCGGGCAGCGCGATCGCCACCGAATTCGTGCCAGGCATCATCGATTTCGACGTCGATCGGGCCCGCGAGCTGTCCGAGTCGTTCCGCCGGCACGGCGTTGACATCGACATGGCGTCGCTCGTCTACACCGGCGAACGCCATCACGTCGTCGACTACCTGTCGGGTGCGGGCTGGTCCGCGGAAGGCGTCACCCGCGCAGAACTGTTCGCCCGCAACGGGCTTGAGGCGCCCGCCCCCGACGAGGACGACCCGCTCGGCGAGATCATCTTCATCAGCGGCAGGCTGGCCGGGTAGCGCGCTACAGGCGCTCCCGGCCCACCCACAGCACGCTGGCCCCGGTCACCGATCGCTCCACTTCCGCCACCGCGCCGGCGATCACGCGGCTCAGGATCGCGCCCACGGCGTCCGGCACGGAGGCGGCGGCCGGTTGCGAGGAGGCCCGCGGCCGCACGAAGTCCATCAGCGACGCGCTCGGGTAGCTGACGATTCGGACGCTCGCGTCCTCGTCCAGCCCGGCGAGCACCTTGGCCCGGCGCACTGCGGTGCGGAACCCGCCGAGTTCGTCGACCAACCCGCGGTCGAGGGCGTCCGCGCCGGTCCAAACCCGGCCCCGCGCAACCCGATCCACGGCGTCGGTGGTCAGGTTGCGGCCCTCGGCCACCCGGTGCACGAAGTCGTCGTAGACCAGGTCGGCCTCCGCCTCACGGTGAGCGCGCTGCTCGGGCGTGAACGGCGCGTCGATGGCCCAGGCGTCGGCGTTAGGGTTGGTGCGCACGGTGTCCGAGCCCACGCCGAGCCGCTCGAGCAGGTCGCGGATCACCAGCTTGCCGGTGATCACCCCGATCGAACCGGTGATCGTCGCCGGGTTCGCGACGATGGCGTCGGCCGCCGCCGAGATGTAGTAACCACCCGAGGCGGCGACCGTGCCCATCGACGCCACCACCGGCTTGCCGCCCGTGCGCGCCCGCTTCACCTCACGCCAGATGGTCTCCGACGCGGTGACCGAACCGCCAGGACTGTTCACGCGCAACACGATCGCTGCAACGTTCTCGTCGGCGGTGGCTTCCCGCAGCGCCGCCGCGATCGTGTCACCGCCCACCGTGCTGGACCCGAACGGCAGGAACTGCGGGCCGCCGCGGCCGTCGACGATCGTCCCGTCGACGTGGACCACCGCGAGGACCGGCTTGGCCCGGCGACCCGGGACCGACGGCACCGGCGGGGCCAGCCGCGGGCGCGCCGCACCGGCGTAGCGCGCCAGGTACAGCCGCGGCGGCTCGTCGTCCGAGGGGTCATCGGAGGAAACAGCTTCGACGCCAGCGAGTTCCGCGATCCGCGCGTAAGCCTCGTCGCGGAATCCGATCCGGTCGACCAGACCCGACGCGACGGCGTCGTCGCGCAGTAGCGGGGCGCGGTCGGCCAGGGCGTCGAGCGCGGCGCGGTCCAGCTTGCGCGATTCGACCACCGCCTGCCACACCTGCTCCTGCAGGCTGTCGAGCATCCGGGTGACGGCCTCGCGGTGCGCCTCGGTGAAACCCGGCTCGGTGAAACGGTTTGCGGCCGACTTGTATTCGCCGCGCGCGACGAATTGGGCTTCGATACCGGCCTTGTCGAAGGCGTCGCGCAGGAAGGTGGCGTTGCTGGCGAACCCGACCAGGCCGACGCTGCCCGACGGCTGCATCCACACCTCGCCGAACGCCGACGCCAGGTAATACGACAACGTGCCCGGGTAGGTCTCGGCCCAGGCCAGCGACGGCTTGACGGCGGTGAAGGCGGCGACGGCGGCGCGCAGCTCCTGCACCGCCGCGGACGGCGAGGCCGCGAGCTGGACGCGCGCGATGAGCCCGGCGACGCGCGGGTCCTCGGCGGCGCGGTGAATGGCGGCGACGGTGTCGCGTAGCGTCGCCTGCCGATTGCCGCCGGCGATGAGCGCCAGCGGATCGAAGCCCGTGGTCTCCGGCGGCACCGCCCGCAGGTCGAGTTCGAGGACGACGCCGTTGGGCACGCCGTGGTGGCGGGCGGTGTCGACGCGGTCGGCCAGCGCGCGGATATCGCTGACGCCGGGCAGGGCAGACAGGAAGGCGAACATGTTCTGCAGCGTACCGATCGGGCGCCGTAGGGTGAGCCCGTGAGGTTTTGCATCGCCATCCCCCAGTTCGACTACGACGAATTCGACGCCGACGGGCTGCGCGCGTTCCTGACGCGCGCCGAGGAACTGGGCTTCGAGGGGGCGTGGACGCTCGAGCAGACGATCGGCGAGGCTCCCTTGCTGGCCCCGCTGGAGTTGCTGTCGTTCTGCGCGGGCTGCACCGAACGGCTGCGCCTGGGCGTCGCGGTGCTGGTGACGTCGCTGCACGAACCCCTGCAGCTGGCGTCGGCCGTCACGACGGTGGACCGGATCAGCCGCGGCCGCCTCGACGTCGGCGTGGCGCCCGGCGGCGGCGGGCGCAGCTTCGCCGCGTTCGGCGTCGACAAAAACACTTTCATCTCGTACTTCACCGAAGGCCTGCAGTTGATGAAGGCGGCCTGGTCCGACGAGCCCCGGGTGACCTACCACGGGCGCTTCCGCGACGTCGACGACCTCCCCTTCGCGCCCAAGCCGGTGCAGCGCCCCCACCCGCCGATCTGGTTCGGCGGTCTAGCGCCCAAGGCGTTGGCCAGGGCGGTCCGTCACGGCGACGCGTTCATGGGCGCCGGCTCGTCGACCACCGAGTCCTTCACCAAGGTGGTGCCGATCCTGCGCCGCGAGCTCGACGAGCAGGGCAAAGACCCGGCGCGCTTCACCATTGGGAAGCGGGTCTACCTCATGGTGGACGACGACGCGGCGCGGGCCCGCGAGCGGGTCTTGAAAGGGTTGGACCGCATCTACGGCAACGTGATCCCGGGAATCGAAGCCGTGCCGGTCTGCGGCACCCCCGACGACGTGGTGCTGGGGCTACGCGAGGTCATCGACGCCGGGGCGCAGCTGCTGCTGCTCAATCCCGTCGGCGTCGATGTACCCGAGAACCGCGAACAGATGGAACGCCTTGCCGCAGAGGTCATTCCGCGGTTGAGCTGATCACAGCTCGGTGGCGCTGCCCCCCGCGGCGGTGATCTTCTCGCGCGCGCTGCCGCTGAACTTGTGCGCGGACACCTCGACCGAGACGGTCAGCTTGCCGTCGCCGAGGACCTTGACCAGCGAGTTGCGGCGCACCGCACCCTTGGCCACCAGGTCGTCGACGCCGATCGAGCCGCCCTGCGGGAACAGCCGGTTGATATCCCCGACGTTGACCACTTCGTACTCGGTGCGGAATCGGTTGCGGAAACCCTTGAGCTTGGGCAGCCGCATGTGGATCGGCATCTGCCCACCCTCGAAGGTGGTCGGAACGTTCTTGCGGGCCTTGGTGCCCTTGGTGCCGCGGCCCGCGGTCTTACCCTTGGATCCCTCACCGCGGCCGACCCGGGTGCGGGCGGTCTTCGACCCGCGCGCCGGCTTGAGGTCGTGCAGCTTGATCGTCATTTCGTGCTACCTCCGCTGCCGGCGGCTGTCGCCTCGGCCGGCTCCACCTCGACGAGGTGGCTGACCACCGCGATCAGACCGCGGATCTGTGGGTTGTCGTCGCGGACCACCGAGTGGCGGATCCGCCGCAGGCCCAGGGTGCGCAGGCTCTCGCGCTGCTTCCAGCGGGCGCCGATGGTGCTGCGCACCTGGGTGATCTTGAGTTGGCTCATTGCGGTGTCGTTCCCTCTCGCGCGGCACTGGCGGCCAGCGCGTCGCTCTCGCGCCGCGCCCGCAGCATCCCGGCGGGGGCGACGTCCTCGATGGGCAGTCCGCGCCGGGCGGCCACCTCTTCGGGGCGCTGCAGCAGCTTGAGCGCGGTGACGGTCGCGTGCACGACGTTGATCGCGTTGTCGCTGCCCAGGGACTTGGCCAGGATGTCGCGCACCCCGGCGCATTCCAGCACCGCACGCGCCGCGCCGCCGGCGATCACACCGGTACCGGGGCTGGCGGGGCGCAGCAGCACCACACCGGCGGCCGCCTCACCCTGCACCGGGTGCGTGATGGTGCCGCCGATCAGCGGGACGCGGAAGAAGCCCTTGCGGGCCTCCTCGACACCCTTGGCGATGGCGGCCGGGACCTCTTTGGCCTTGCCGTAGCCGACGCCGACCATGCCGGCGCCATCACCCACGATGACCAGGGCGGTGAAGCTGAAGCGTCGACCACCCTTGACCACCTTGGACACGCGGTTGATCGCGACGACCCGCTCCAGGTAGTTGCTCTTGTCGCCGTCGCGGTCGCGGCCACGGCCACCGCCGTCGCGCCGACCCCGGTCACGGTTGTCGCCGCGCGAGTCGCGGTTGTCGCCGCGGGCCTCGGGGCCGCCGGCTGACTGTTCCGCCATTATGCGGTCCTTCCGGTCTTGTTCAGGCTCTTGCTCATCTAGAAACTCAATCCGTTCTCGCGGGCGGCATCCGCCAGCGCCGCGATCCGTCCGCCGTAGGTGTAGCCGCCGCGGTCGAACACGACGCTGTCGATTCCGGCGGCCTTGGCGCGCTCGGCGATCAACTGGCCGACCCGCACGCTGCGGGCCTTCTTGTCACCGTCGAGGCCGCGCACGTCGTCCTCGATCGAGGACGCGGCGGCCACCGTGGTGCCGTTCTCGTCGTTGACCAGCTGCACATGGATGTGCCGCGACGACCGGTTGACCACCAGGCGCGGACGCTCCGGGGTGCCCGCGAGCTTCTTACGCAGCCGCGCGTGCCTGCGCAGTCGGGAGACCCGGCGAGTCGCGGAGATGTTCTGGCCCACCGGCTTACGCGCGGCGGCGTCACCTTGTGATTGCGCCATGATTACTTACCTGTCTTTCCGACCTTGCGGCGGATCTGCTCGCCCTCGTAGCGCACGCCCTTGCCCTTGTAGGGGTCGGGGCGGCGCAGGCGGCGGATGTTCGCCGAGATCTGGCCGACCTTTTGCTTGTCGATCCCGGAGATCGAGAACTTCGTCGGCGACTGCACCGCGAAGGTGATTCCCTCGGGCGCCTCGATCACCACCGGGTGGCTGTAGCCCAGCGCGAACTCCAGGTTGGCGCCCTTGAGCTGCACGCGGTAGCCGACCCCGAAGATCTCCATCTTGGTCTCGTAGCCCTGCGTCACACCGGTGACCAGGTTGGACACCAGCGTGCGGGACAGCCCGTGCAGCGACCGGTTGCGCCGTTCATCGTTGGGACGGGCGACCACGATCGCGCCGTCGTCGTTACGCGACACCGTGATCGGCTCGGCGACCGTCAGGTTCAGGGCGCCCTTGGGCCCCTTGACCGAGACGTTCTGGCCGTCGATCGTGACGTCGACCCCGGTCGGAACCGGAACCGGCTGCTTACCAATACGTGACATGTCTATCCCCTCACCACACGTACGCGAGGACTTCGCCGCCCACGCCCTGTCTGGCTGCCTGACGATCGGTCAGCAGGCCCGAGGAGGTCGAGATAATCGCCACGCCCAGGCCGCCGAGAACGCGCGGCAGGTTGGTGGACTTGGCGTACACCCGCAGGCCCGGCTTCGACACCCGGCGCAGGCCGGCGATGCTGCGCTCCCGGCTGGGGCCGTACTTGAGCTGAACGATCAGTGACTTGCCGACCCGAGCATCCTCGGTGCGGAAGTCGGTGATGTAGCCCTCGCTCTTGAGGATCTGGGCGATGTTGGCCTTGATCTTCGAGTGAGGCAACGTCACCTCGTCGTGGTACGCCGAATTGGCGTTGCGCAGACGTGTCAAGAAGTCTGCGATCGGGTCCGTCATTGTCATGACAGCGTCTATAACCTTCCTCGCGATGGTTCCCGGACGGGCCTGTCGCGCACCTGTTCTGGGTTGGTCTCGGGTTGTCCTGGCTTACCAGCTGCTCTTCTGCACGCCGGGCAGTTCACCCGCGTGCGCCATCTCGCGCAGGCAGATCCTGCACAGGCCGAATTTGCGGAAGACCGCACGCGGACGCCCGCACCGGTTGCAGCGGGTGTAGCCGCGCACCGCGAACTTCGGTTTGCTGTTGGCCTTGTTGACCAGTGCCTTCTTCGCCATGCTCAGTTCTCCTTGAACGGAAAGCCGAGGGCCCGCAACAGCGCTCGTCCTTCGTCGTCGGTCGTCGCCGAGGTGACGACGTTGATGTCCATGCCGCGGGGCCGGTCGATCTTGTCCACGTCGATCTCGTGGAACACCGACTGCTCGGCGAGCCCGAAGGTGTAGTTGCCGACGCCGTCGAACTGCTTGGGCGACAGCCCACGGAAGTCGCGGATACGGGGCAGCGCGATGGAGGTGAGCCGGTCGAGGAACTCCCACATCCGGTCGCCGCGCAGCGTCACCCGGGCGCCGATCGGCATACCCTCGCGCAGCTTGAACTGGGCGATCGACTTGCGCGCCTTGCGGATCTCGGGCTTTTGGCCAGTGATGAGCGTCAGGTCGTTGACGGCGCCGTTGATCAGCTTCGCGTCGCGGGCGGCCTCGCCGACGCCCATGTTGACGACGACCTTGGTCACCGTCGGGATCTGCATCACGTTGGCGTAGCCGAACTGCTGCTGCAACGAGTCACGAATCTCGCTGCGGTAGCGCTCTTTCAGCCGCGGCTGAACCTTCTCAGCAGTAGTCATCAGATGTCCTTGCCGTTGCGCTTGGAGATGCGGACGCGCTTGCCGGTCTCCTCGTCGACCCGGTAGCCGACTCGGGTGGGCTTGCCGTCGGAGTCGACGACCATCACGTTGGAGGCGTCGATCGGGGCCTCCTGGGTGACGATCCCGCCCGACTGCGCGCCGCGCTGGTTGCTCGACACCGCGGTGTGCTTCTTGATCGAGTTGACGCCCTGCACCAGCACCCGGTTGCGCTCGGGGTAGACCTTGAGCACTTTGCCCTTGGCGCCCTTGTCCTTGCCGGCGATCACCAGGACGGTGTCATCCTTCTTGATCTTCATCTACAACACCTCCGGGGCCAGCGAGATGATCTTCATGAACCGCTTCTCGCGCAGTTCGCGGCCGACCGGCCCGAAGATGCGCGTCCCGCGGGGGTCGTTGTCGGGCTTGATGATGACGGCGGCGTTCTCGTCGAACTTGATGTAGCTGCCGTCGGGACGCCGGCGCTCCTTGACCGTCCGCACCACGACGGCCTTGACCACGTCACCACGCTTGACGTTGCCGCCCGGGATGGCGTCCTTCACGGTGGCGACGATGACATCCCCGATGCCGGCGTAGCGTCGCGACGAACCGCCGAGCACCCGGATGCACAAGATCTCCTTGGCGCCGGTGTTGTCGGCGACCTTCAGCCGCGATTCCTGCTGAATCACTCGATCTCCTGACCTGGTTACGTGTGCACGGCAGGAGACTCACCGGTGATGAGCGTGCGGCGGGCATGACCCACCAACAACCTGACGTGCGCGGTCTTATTGCCGAAGGGCACGCGGGGCCGATTCGCACCGGCCGAGGTCTGCCCAAGGCAACCCCTAGAGTCTAGGGGACGACCAGCTCAGAGCCAAATTCGCGGAACGGGGCCTCTAGAAGGGTGGCGGATCGGGGTCAGCGGCGCTGGGCGGTGCGGGTACAGCGGCAGTGGGCGGTGCGGGTGCAGCGGCGCTGCGGGGTGCGGGTACAGCGGCAGGAACCCGACGGGCGGCGCGGTTGTGGTGACGTTCGGTGGCCACGCGGCGGGCGCGATCCTGGCTGCGGGTGCGGCGGCGCTTGGGCATCATGGCGCCGCGCTGGTCGCAGTAGTCGGGGCGCGCCGCGGGGTCGGCCGTCAGGTGGCCGGTCGGGGTGCACAGGTGCGGAAACAGCAGGGCACTGCCAGGGGTGGTGACGTAGGTCTGGCCGCCGGGCAGCGTCCAGATCACCGTGCCATCGGGAAGCTGCCGGTCGCCCCAGCCCCAGAACGTTTTGAGGAGATGGTGGGTGCGGCATAACGCTTTGAGATTCGACGCGTGCGTGGCCCCGCCCCGGCCGTAGGGCACCGTGTGGTCGATGTCGCAATCGGTGGCCGGGCGGTCACACCCCGGTGCCCGGCAGGTCATGTCCCGGCAGCGCACGAAGTCGGCCAACGCCTTCGAGGGTAGGTAGCCGGCCTCGGGCGGCGCATCGGCCGGATGCGCGAGCGGGACCCGCTTCGCCGACTCGGCCAGCTCGGCCACCAGCTCGGGTGGCAACAATCCCTCGCTCCCGAGCTGCGCCCCGGGCGCCGTGCCGGAGCCGTCGAGCGTCGCCTGCTCGGCTATCACGTGGACGACGACGGGCCCCGCTGTACGACCGACCGCGGCGCATTCTCGGCGCCCGCACCGACAACCCATTCGATCCGCCCCGGCCGCCAACACCCCCAGGGCATCGGCGCGGCGCTGGGAATCAGTCTGGGCTTGGCGGCCAGCCGGCTGCGTTATGCCCGGGCGATGCGCGAGCGGCTGCCGCGGGTAGGGGCAGTGTTCGCCGCGGGGGACATCGACTACCGGACGTTCCAGACGGTGGTGTTCCGCACCGATCTGATCACCGATGCCCAGGTGTTGGCCGCGGTCGACGGGCAATTGGCCGCGCGGGCAGCGCGCTGGCCGTCGATGACGCACGGTCGCCTCGCCGCCGCGGTGGACCGGGTGGTGTGCCGCGCGGACGCCGACGCGGTGCGCCGCCGCCGCGAGCGCGCCGCGGGCCGCGAGATCTGGATCGGCGACGGCGGGGATGGGTTGGCCCGTATCGAAGGCAGCCTGTTGAGCCCGGACGGGCGCGCGCTCGACGCGCGCCTGGACGCGCTGGCCGCCACGGTGTGCGTCCACGACCCGCGGACTCGCGAGCAGCGCCGCGCCGATGCCCTGGGGGTGTTGGCGGCCGGGGCGGATCGAATGGGTTGTCGGTGCGGGCGCCGAGAATG
>NZ_LZKC01000312.1:0-1134 GCF_001672685.1 Mycobacterium sp. E2462 | reverse complement strand
CTGTGGGCGACCGCACCGGTGCCCGGCAACCCGTTCGGCCCGCCGCCGCAGCCCACCGGCTGGGTCCCGCCGCCCGTGTACGGCGTCGGCGTCCCCGGCCCCGGGATGCCCGCATGGGGACCGCCGCCGAAGACCGGCCGCAAGCCGTGGCTCTGGGTGGGGGTCGGTACCGCCGTCGCCGCCATCGGCGCCGTGGTGGTGGCGCTCGCCGTCGGGCGGCCCTGGGAGCCGACGCCGCGCCCGACGCCGGCGTCGCCGCCCCCCGCCCCCGACGCTGTCGCGTTGCGGGTCCTCAATGACGGCGTGTTCGTGGGCAGTTCGGCCGCGCCCACGACGATCGACGTCTTCAACGAACCGATCTGCCCGTCCTGCGGAAACTTCATCCGCAGCAACGCTGACGCCCTTGACACCGCGGTGAACAACAAGAAGCTCGCGGTCCGCTACCACCTGCTGAACTTCCTCGACGACCAGTCGCACAGCAAGACGTACTCGACGCGTGCGGTGGCGGCGACGTACTGCGTGGCCGCCCGCAACGACCCGAAGATCTACACGGACTTCTATTCCGGCCTGTTCGCCAGCACCTTCCAGCCGCGCGAGCACGGCGCCGAGGACCACACCGACGGCGAGCTCGCGCAGCTCGCGGTGCGGGTCGGGGCCGACGCCGAGGCCGTCGCGTGCATCAACGCCGGCGACGACCTGGGCATCGCCAAGACCAAGGCCGCCAGCGGTTACGCGACGCTGAGCGCCTACAACTCCGGCGCCACGCCGTTCGTCTGGGATGGCACCGCGTCGGTCGATTTCTCGGACCCGAACTGGCTGAGCAAGCTCACCGGGTGATCCGATTGCGCTGCGCCACAAGGCCGTCGCGTGAGCGTCGGTGTCATACTGCTCCTGATGTCGCCGGGTGGTGTGTGGGCAGTGAGGGGAGCCAGCGATGAGTGACGCGCCGGGCTCGCGGGTGGGCACGACGTTCGGGCCCTATCGCTTGACGCGCCTGCTCGGCCGCGGCGGCATGGGCGAGGTGTACGAGGCCGAACACACCGTCAAACAGTGGCCGGTGGCGGTGAAGGTGATGTCGCGGGCCTTCAGCCAGGATCCGGTGTTCCGCAAGCGGATGGAACGCGAGGCCCGCAT
>NZ_LZKC01000311.1:0-10494 GCF_001672685.1 Mycobacterium sp. E2462 | reverse complement strand
GTGATGCGCTGGCTCGACGGCGCCAGCGCGTCTATCGACGACGTCGAGGTCTACGGCGGCAGCGCCAGCGACCGGCGCAAGGACGCGCCCGGGGAGGGCCGCCCCCACGTCGTGCTCACCGGCCGCGTGGTGTGCGGGTCGGTGATCATCCGCGGACCCCGCCGGTCGCTGCGGCGCCGCGCCCGGCCGGCCTGACGACGGCGCGGGGCGCCCGGAGCGGCCGGGCGTGCAGCCACGGCGGTGCTACCGCCGAATTACCGCCACCCGAGCACACTCGACGCCGCCGGCGCACGCCCGGCGGCCCACGCGGTCGCCGACGCGTGGCGGTCACCAGCTATTAAGCTGGTCGTATGCCCGCCCGCACCGCCCTCGCCCCCGGCGAACTGTCCGCGACCCTGCCGGTGCCCGCCCGCATCGCCCGTCCCGAATACGTGGGCAAGCGCACCGCCCAGGAGGGCAGCGAGCCGTGGGTGCAGACGCCCGACGTCATCGAGAGGATGCGCGTGGCCGGCCGGATCGCGGCCGGCGCCCTGGCCGAGGCGGGCAAGGCGGTGGCGCCCGGGGTGACCACCGACGAGCTCGACCGGATCGCCCACGACTACATGATCGACCACGGCGCCTACCCCTCGACCCTGGGCTACAAGGGCTACCCGAAGTCGTGCTGCACGTCGCTGAACGAGGTGATCTGCCACGGCATCCCGGACTCGACGGTCATCCAGGACGGTGACATCGTCAACATCGACGTCACCGCCTACATCGACGGCGTGCACGGCGACACCAACGCCACCTTCCTCGCCGGTGACGTCAGGGAGGAGCACCGGCTGCTGGTCGAGCGCACCCACGAGGCGACGATGCGCGCGATCAACGCCGTCAAGCCTGGCCGGGCGCTCTCGATCGTCGGCCGCGTCATCGAGTCGTACGCAAACCGGTTCGGCTACAACGTCGTTCGCGATTTCACCGGGCACGGCATCGGCACCACCTTCCACAACGGGCTGGTGGTGCTGCACTACGACCAACCCTCCATCACCACCGTCCTGCAGCCGGGGATGACGTTCACCATCGAACCGATGATCAACCTCGGCGGCCTGGACTACGAGATCTGGGACGACGGCTGGACCGTGGTCACCAAGGACCGCAAGTGGACCGCCCAGTTCGAGCACACGCTGCTGGTGACCGACACCGGCGTCGAGATCCTCACGCTGCCGTGAACCGGTGACCGGGGCGCTGCTGGTCGCGGGCACCAGCTCCGACGCCGGCAAATCGGTCGTGGTGGCGGGATTGTGCCGGCTGCTGGCGCGCGCCGGGATCAAGGTCGCGCCGTTCAAGGCGCAGAACATGTCCAACAACTCCGTCGTCACCGTCGAGGGCGGCGAGATCGGCCGGGCCCAGGCGCTGCAGGCGCGGGCCGCCGGCTTGGAACCCAGCGTGCGGTTCAACCCGATCCTGCTCAAGCCGGGCGGCGACCGCACCTCGCAGCTGGTGATCAAGGGCCAGGTGGCCGACTCGGTCGCGGCGGCGGACTACGTCCGACACCGGGACCGCCTCGCCGCGGTCGTGGCTGACGAATTGGCTTTGCTGCGTGCCGAATTCGACGCGGTCATCTGCGAGGGTGCGGGCTCGCCCGCCGAGATCAACCTGCGGGCCACCGACCTGGCCAACATGGGGCTGGCCAGGGCCGCCGACCTACCCGTGATCCTGGTCGGTGACATCGACCGCGGCGGCCTGCTCGCCCACCTATTCGGCACGGTGGCGGTGCTCGAGCCCGCCGACCAGGCGCTCATCGCCGGCTTCGTCGTCAACAAGTTCCGCGGCGACCCGGCGTTGCTCGAACCGGGATTGCACCAACTGCGGGACCTGACCGGCCGACCCACCTACGGCGTGGTGCCGTTCACCGACGCCCTGTGGCTGGACGCCGAGGACTCGCTGTCGGTGGTCGCGCACCGGGTGGTCGGGACGCCCGAGCCGCCGCGCGGCGACGAGTGGCTGCGGGTCGCCGCGGTCCGGTTGCCCCGGATCTCCAACTCCACCGACGTCGAGGCCCTGGCCTGCGAGCCGGGCGTGCTGGTGCGCTGGGTGACCGACCCCGCGGACCTGGCCGACACCGACCTGGTCGTGTTACCCGGCAGCAAGGCGACGGTCGCCGACCTGGCCTGGGTGCGCGAGCGCGGCCTGGCCGACGCGATAGCCCGGCACGCCGCGGCCGGCCGGCCGGTGCTGGGGATCTGCGGCGGCTTCCAGATGCTGTGCCGACGCATCGACGACCCGGTGGAGTCCAAGGCCGGCCGGACGGCCGGGCTGGGGCTGCTGGACGCCGACATCGCCTTCGCCCCGGCCAAAGTGCTGCGCCGCTGGGGGGCGCCGCTGGCCGGCTACGAGATCCACCACGGCCGGCTCACGCGGTGTGCCGAGGCCGAATGGTTCGGCCGCGACGGGGAGCCGCACGGCGTCGTGCGCGGCGCGGTCTTCGGCACCCATTGGCACGGCCTGCTCGACAACGACGGCTTCCGGCGCGACTGGCTGGCCCGGGTCGCCGCGGCGGCCGGTCGGGGCGGCTTCGTCCCCGCCGAGACCGATGTCGGCGCGCGGCGCGACGCCCAATTGGACGTGGCCGCCGACCTGCTCGCCGCGCACCTGGACATCGACGCCATCTGGACATTGCTGCACGGTCCACCGCCGCCTCGGCCGCGGATCGCAACGGCGTTGCGGCCGTGAGGGATTCGGCAGAACCGGGATGCCCCTCGCGGTTGCTGCCAACGATGCCGGCAGCCGCACGGCGAAACCGGCGAAGTTGCCGGGCCAGCCAAGATGTGCAGAACCGTCGCGCGCGCACGCCGAGTGGCTGTAGCGTGCGGAGGTGCCCTCGATGATGACCACGCTCGACGGGTTTCCCGTCCCGGTACACGTCGCCGGCCCCGAAAAGGGCGTCGTCGTCGTCATCGTGAGCGACGAGCAACGCCCTCCCGCCGCGTACGACGCGGTGTGCGAGCGCTTGCACACCGCGTCGTTGCGGACCGTGGTCATCGGCCTGGATCCGCGGCTGACGCCCAAAGCGGTGATCGGCATCCTGGACGCCCTCGGCATCGGATGGGCCGTGGTGGTGGGCGACCGCGCCGGCGGCCAGCTCGCGTGGGAGCTGGCGGCGACCAAGCTGGGCCGGTTCGTGGGCCTCGTGGTGGTCGACCGCGGGCACCCGCGGGCGTCCGGGCAGGGCGGCCCCGAGCGCGACGGCCACTGCCCGCCGGTCGAAATCAGCACCACCGTGCTGGCCAGCTCCCCGGCCGCCCGCGAGGTGGCCCGCGCCAGCCAGCAATACGTCTACGCCGAATACCGGGTGGTGCAGTTGGGGCGCCGCACGGTTCAGGAGTCCACGGCCCAACTGGCCGCCGAGATCGTCTTGCGCACCAGCACCTGGTGAAGCCTGGTTGACTAGACGGTCATGGCCGACCGGGAACGCGCCCTGACACCTTCGAGCGGGCCGGCGCTGTCGGTGGCCGCGCTCGAACAGCTCGTGGACGCGGGCGCGGTGGACACCGTCATCGTCGCCTTCGCCGACATGCAGGGCCGCCTGGTGGGCAAACGGGTGTCGGCGTCGCTGTTCGTCGACGAGGTGCTCACCCACGGCGCCGACTGCTGCAACTACCTGCTCGCCGTCGACGTCGACATGAACACCGTGCCGGGCTACGCGATGTCGAGCTGGGACACCGGCTACGGCGACATGGTGATGCGCCCGGACCCGGCGACCCTGCGGCTCGTTCCCTGGCTGCCCGCGACGGCGCTGGTGATCGCCGACGTGGGCTGGCCCGACGGTAGCCCCGTCACCGCGTCGCCGCGTGCCGTGCTGCGCCGCCAGCTCGACCGGTTGGCCGAGCGCGGGCTGGTCGCCGACGTGGCCACGGAGCTGGAGTTCATGGTCTTCGAGCAGCCCTACCGGCAGGCCTGGGCGAGCGGGTACCGCGGCCTGACGCCGGCCAGCGACTACAACATCGACTATGCGATCGCGGCGTCGTCGCGAATGGAGCCGCTGCTGCGCGACATCCGGCGGGGCATGCAGGGCGCCGGGCTGCGCTTCGAGGCCGTCAAGGGCGAATGCAACCGCGGGCAGCAGGAGATCGGCTTCCGCTACGACGAGGCGCTGGTCACCTGCGACAACCACGTCGTCTACAAGAACGGCGCGAAGGAGATCGCCGACCAGCACGGCAAGAGCCTGACGTTCATGGCGAAATACGATGAGCGCGAAGGCAATAGCTGCCACATCCACCTGTCGTTGCGTGATGACGCCGGCGCCGCGGTGTTCGCCGACCCCGAGGGCCCGCACGGCATGTCGGTGACCTTCCGCCGGTTTCTCGCCGGCGTGTTGGCGACGCTGCCTAACCACACGTTGTTCCTCGCCCCTAATGTCAACTCTTACAAGCGATTTGCCGACGGCAGCTTCGCCCCCACGGCGCTGTGCTGGGGGTTGGACAACCGCACCTGCGCCCTGCGGGTGGTGGGGCACGGCGGCAGCACCCGGGTCGAGTGCCGGGTGCCCGGCGGTGACGTCAACCCGTATCTGGCCGTGGCGGCGCTGCTGGCGGGCGGGCTGTACGGTATCGAGCAGGGCCTGACGTTGGGGGAGCCGTTCACGGGCAATGCCTACCAGGCCCGCGGCGTCGAACGGCTGCCGGCCACGCTGGCCGAGGCGGCCGCGGCGTTCGAGGCGTCGCCGCGGGTGCGGGAGGCCTTCGGCGACGACGTTGTCGCGCACTACCTGAACAACGCCCGGGTGGAGCTTGCGGCGTTCAACGCGGCGGTGACCGACTGGGAGAGGATGCGTGGGTTTGAACGGCTATAGCCCGAGCCGCCCGGTGGTCGGCCTGACCACCTATCTCGAACGGGTGCGGACCGGCATCTGGGACGTTCCCGCGGCCTACCTGCCCGCCGACTATTTCCAGGGGATCCAGCTGGCCGGCGGGGTTCCGCTGCTGCTGCCCCCGCAACCGGCCGATCCCGAGTCCGTCACCGCGGTGCTCGACAGCGTGCACGCGCTGGTGATCACCGGTGGCTACGACCTGGACCCCGCCAGCTACGGCCAGCAACCCCATCCCACGACCGACGCGCCGCGCACCGACCGTGACGCCTGGGAAATCGCCTTGCTGCGTGCGGCTTTGGACCGCGGCCTGCCGGTGCTGGGCATCTGCCGCGGTGCGCAGGTGCTCAACGTGGCCTTCGGTGGCACGCTGCACCAGCACCTGCCCGACGTGCTCGGGCACAGCGGGCACCGGGCCGGCAACGGCGTGTTCACGCGGGTGCCGGTGCGCACGGTCGCCGGCACCCGGTTGGCGGCGCTGGTCGGGGAGCGCGCGGAGGGGAAGTGTTATCACCATCAGGCCATCGACAAAGTCGGCGCGGGCCTCGAGGTCAGCGCGACCGACGCCGACGGCGTCGTGGAGGCGGTCGAGTTGCCCGGTGACGATTTCGTGCTGGCGGTGCAGTGGCATCCCGAGCAATCCCCGGACGACGTGCGGCTTTTCGCCGCCATCGTCGCCGCCGCCCGCGCGCACGCCCGGCGGGTGAGCTGAGCATGGACACGGCGCCGCTGATCAACCCGGCGACCGAGGAGGCGCTGGGGTCGGTCGAGTTGGCCGACGCCGCGGCGGTCGACGACGCGGTGCGCCGCGCGCAGGCCGCCCAGCGGCGGTGGGCGCGGCTGGCCCCCGCCGAACGGGCCGCGGCCCTGCGGGACTTCGCCGCCGTGGTCGACGCCCACCGCGGCGAACTGGCCGCGCTCGAGGTGGCCAACTCCGGGCATCCGCTGGCCTCGGCCCAGTGGGAGGCGGCCCACGTCCGCGACGTCTTGACGTTCTACGCCGCCAGCCCGGAACGCCTGTCCGGCAAGCAGATTCCGGTGGCGGGCGGGTTGGATGTCACCTTCAACGAGCCGCTGGGCGTGGTCGGCGTGATCACGCCGTGGAACTTTCCGATGCCGATCGCGGCCTGGGGCATCGCGCCGGCCCTGGCCGCCGGCAACGCCGTGTTGGTCAAGCCCGCCGAGTGGACCCCGTTGACCACCATCCGGCTCGGCGAGCTGGCGGTGGCGGCCGGGCTGGACGAAGACCTGCTGCAGGTGCTCCCGGGCCGCGGTGCGGTCGTGGGGGAGCGGTTCGTCACCCACCCCGGCGTGCGCAAGATCGTGTTCACCGGGTCCACCGAGGTCGGCAAGAAGGTGATGGTCGGCGCGGCCGCTCAGGTCAAACGGGTGACGCTGGAATTGGGCGGCAAGAGCGCCAACATCGTCTTCGCCGATTGCGACCTCGAGCGCGCCGCCGCCACCGCGCCGGCCGGGGTGTTCGACAACGCCGGGCAGGACTGCTGCGCCCGGAGCCGAATACTGGTGCAGCGCAACGTGTATGACCGATTCATGGAGTTGTTGGAGCCTGCGGTGCGCGGTGTCGTCGTGGGTGACCCGGCCTCGCCCGACACCGAGATGGGTCCGCTGGTGTCAGCGGCGCACCGCGAGAAGGTGGCTTCCTACGTGCCCGACGGTGCGCCGATCGCGTTCCGCGGCGACGTGCCGAGCGGGCGCGGGTTCTGGTTTCCGCCGACGGTGTTGACACCGCAACGCACCGACCGCGCCGCCACGGAGGAGATCTTCGGCCCGGTCGTCACCGTGTTCGCCTTCGACGACGAACACGACGCCGTCGCGCTGGCCAACGACACCCACTACGGCCTGTCCGGGTCGATCTGGACCGACGACCTGTCCCGCGCGCTGCGGGTGTCGCGTGCGCTGGAATCCGGCAATTTGTCCGTCAATTCGCACTCGTCGGTGCGCTACACCACGCCGTTCGGCGGGTTCAAGCAATCGGGCCTGGGCCGCGAGCTCGGCGCAGACGCGCCTCTGCACTTCACCGAGACGAAGAACGTGTTCATCGCGATCAAGGAGGCGTAGCCGGTGCCGGTCGATCTCACCCAGCGGCTGAAGGGCCGCGTCGCCGTCGTCACCGGCGGCGGCAGCGGCATCGGGTTGGCCGCGGCACGCCGGATGCGCGCCGAAGGCGCCACCATCGTGGTGGCCGACATCGATGGCGACGCCGGAGGCGCTGCGGCCGAAGAACTTTCGGGGCTGTACGTGCCCGCCGATGTGTCGCGTGAGGACGCGGTCAACGAGCTGTTCGACGCCGCGGCGGCCAGATACGGTCGCATCGACATCGCGTTCAACAACGCCGGCATCTCACCGCCCGACGATGATCTCATCGAGACCACGGAATTGCCGGCGTGGCAACGGGTTCAGGAGGTGAATCTCACGTCGGTGTACCTGTGCTGCCGGGCCGCGCTGCGGCACATGGTGCCGGCGGCCACGGGCTCCATCATCAACACGGCGTCGTTCGTCGCGGTGCTGGGCTCGGCGACGTCGCAGATCTCCTACACCGCCTCGAAGGGTGGGGTGCTGGCCATGTCCCGCGAGCTGGGGGTGCAGTACGCCCGGCGGGGCATCCGCGTGAACGCGTTGTGCCCCGGCCCGGTCAACACTCCGCTGCTCAAGGAGCTGTTCGCCAAGGATCCCGAGCGGGCCGCCCGCCGGCTGGTGCACGTGCCCGTCGGGCGGTTCGCCGATCCCGACGAGATCGCTGCCGCCGTGGCGTTTTTGGCGAGCGACGACGCGTCGTTCATCACCGCGTCGACGTTCCTGGTCGACGGCGGCATCAGCGCCGCCTACGTCACCCCCCTTTGACCGCCGCCGCGCCCCGGCCCGACGGCGCTTCGCTCCCGGCGACCAGGTGTAGCCGCTCGGTGGCCCAGCCCTGGGCGGCGCCGACCGCGGCGGCCGCGACCGGCGGCGTGGCCCGCGTCCAGGACGGCGGAACCGACAGCGCGCCCACGACGGCCGCGCGGCCACGCGCGACCCGCACGGCCGGCCCGCCGTTGCCCCGCCGGGGGAACAGCGCGCGCAGCGCGGCGTCCTTGTTCGCGGCGTTGAGGTGGCTTATCGCCAGGCCCGACGGCGCCGACAGCGAGCTCAGCTTGGACAGCGACGACGTGACCGGCGCGAGCGCCGCGGTGAACGGCGGGATCGGCGTCGACGCCAGCCGCGCGAGCGCGTCGGCGATCGCCGGCATCACCTGTCGGCCGGTCGAGACCACGTCCGGCGCCGCCGTCAGTTTCCAGCAGCCCGACGCCCCGGCTCGCCAGGCTCCGGGCGGCGCGGCGAACGGCGTCAACGCCGCCGCCCGGGCCGACGCGCTCGCGTAGTCGCGCAGGGCGTCGGCGTCGCGGGCCCACATCCGGTCGTACTCGCCGTCGAGCTCCGCGATCGCCGCGGCCGTCCGGCCCAGAGGGTCGGTCGAGGCCAGCAGCGTCCGCTGCAGGCGATTGGCGGCGATCTCGGCCGGCGGCACGGTGGCGGCCACCGCGGACCGGTACGCCGCGGCCGCCGCGCCGGCCCGGGCCGCCGTCTCCTCGGCCTGCTCGGCGACGGTGGTCAGCCAGGCGGCCATGGCCGCGGCCGACGGCATGGCGGCCATCGGCGCGTAGGCGGCCGCCATGGCGCGCAGCCGCTCGCTCAGCACCTGCCACGCCTCGCCGGCGCGCACCAGCGGGCGGTGGCCCGGTCCCGAACGGACGCGCGCGGAATTCAGTTCCGGCGGAAGCGTCGTGAAATGCATGCTCTTCGGTCTCCAGACATCGGCGGTGGCCGGCCCGCGGCCGCAAAAGGTTTGCGGCCCAAAGGCGTTCGCTGCCGAACGCGCGGCGCCGAGCCCGGTCAGGTCTCAGCGACAGCGCGCGTCAGCAGCGCGCGATGCACAGCGATGTCGAAAGGTCTTGAGCCAGCACTGCATTGGAGAGTGGCCCGGCGCGGGCGCCGTCGGCCGCAACGCGCGCGGCCGCGAAGGACGCCGGCAGCGGGGTGCGATAACACGGCGGCGCGCCCCGCGTCCAGGTCTGCGGCCGCTCGCGCGTCATCCACATGCTGCGGAACGGCTTCTTGGTCGCCGGCGCGGCCGGGGCGGCGGCGGGGCGAGTCATCGGCCGCGCATGCACCCCAACGTGGCCGGCGCCGTGCGACCAGACCGCCGGCTCGGGCAGGGTGGCGGCGGAGTATTGCGGCCGCAGCGCCGATCCGGCGATGAGCGCGGCGAGGAGGCTGACCGCGGCGGCCACGCCGACGGCCGACAGCCATCGTCGCGCTCGACCAGTGTCCCGATGCCCCACAGTGGACCGACGTTACAACACCGTCCTGCGGCGACGGCCCGTGCGAGCTGTGAGAACGGTGCAAGTCGGATGTGTATTCGGCCCTCAGCCGCGCACCGCGATCAACGGGATGGCCATCTCGGCGGCGGTGGCGGCGCCGTGAAACCCGATCAGCTGTGCCGTCTCCGGTGGCTCGTGGGCGGTGGCCAGCACCGCGGTGTCACCGGTGCACACCGCCACGACGTCACCGACTCGCCGCAGGTGCCGCGGGTCGACGGGCCCGAACATCCCGGTGGCCACCGCCTGCTCGCGGCTGTACACCTCGGCGCGGCCGGTCAGCACCTCCGCCCAGGCTGCCCGCACGTCGTCGGCGGCGCCCGGGTCGGTGTGCAGGTAGCGGACCCGCGGTTCACCGGCCACCACCCGGACGCCCGCGGCGAGGCGCGCGTCGGCGTCGAGGTCGACGCGGGTCTCGGCCGGCACGTTGAGGCCGCCGTGGTCCGCCGTCACCAGCAGCGCGGCGCGCGGCGGCAGGCCCGCCCGCAAGCGGGACAGCAGCGCGTCGACCTGGGCGGCGGCGGTGTGCCACTGATCCGAGCCGACGCCGAAGACGTGGGCGGCGGTGTCCAGTTCGGCGGTGTAGCCATACACCAACCCCGGCGCCGCCCGCAGCTCGTCGACCACCAGCGCCGCGTAGTCGTCGCGGGGCTCGGCGGGGCGGAATGCGGCGCCGCGATAGGCCGCGTCGGTCAGCCCGCTGCCGAGGAAGGCCGCCGGCAGGACGGCGCGCGCCGCGATGCCGGCGTCGTTGAGCCGCCCGAACCAGGTCGGCAGCGGCTGCCACACGCCGGGCGGCGGGTCGTCGCGCCACCGGATGTGGTTGAGCACCCGATCCGTGCCGGGCACGTTGAGCGTGAAGCCCAGAATGCCGTGCTGGCCGGGCGGCGCACCGGTGCCCAGCGACACCAGGCTGGTGGGCGTGGTCGAGGGGAAGGTGCAATCCAAGCGGCTGATCCATCCGGCCTCGCCGGCCAGCACCGACGCCAACAGCGGCGCTGCGGGGGCCAGCGACGGCAGCAGCTGCCAGCCCAGCCCGTCGACCAGCACCACGCAGACGCGGTCGACGGCGCCCACCGCGTCGGCCAGCCCCAGGGCGTCGTGCGCGCCGGGCGCGCCCAGCAGGGCCGCCGCCGCGGGCATGATGTCGCACAGGGAACCGGGCACCCGGTCAGTGTGGCACGACGACCGCCGGCCGGCGCGCGGCGCTGTCGCCGTTGCGCTTTGGGCGGCCCCCCGCTGCGCCTAGACCGGCCTCCCGCGGGAGGCTCA
>NZ_LZKC01000310.1:0-1830 GCF_001672685.1 Mycobacterium sp. E2462 | reverse complement strand
TCGGCCAACGGCGCAGGCAGCCCGTTCATGCCGGGCGCGTCGAGCGGCGCGTCCAGGCCCGCCGGGGCCGGGACCTCGCGCGGGGTGGGGCCGGAAAGGGGCCCGCCGCAGACGGGCCACGCGCCGCGGCCCTGCGTCGCCAGGACCCGCTCGGCGACGGCGATCTGCTGTTCCTTGCTGGCCAGCTCGGCCGACGGCGCGAATTGGCCGCCGCCGTGCGCGGCCCAAGTGCTGGCGCTGAACTGCACGCCTCCGTGATATCCGTTGCCGGTGTTGATTCCCCAGTTTCCGCCGGACTCACAACGGGCAACCTGATCCCATTCGCCATCGGTGGCCGCGAAGGCCTGACCCGCCATGGCGATGCTGCCGCCACCGAGAACCGCGCCGGTGACGGCGATCTTGGCGACGCTGATGTTGGAACTGCTGGGTTTACGGTGACGTCCACTCATAGGCGCCGATATGTTCCTCTCTCGTCACGCGCCTGCGAGGTCAGCTGTCGGGTTCGGGTCGGAGAGGCCACCCGGCCTGCGCCGTCGCGAGACGGTGCGGGCTTCACCCCAAGGGGCCGCGAGCGGCCCCGGTCCGGTCACGGTGGACCGGTGGGTCCCCCGTCTCCATCCATGTGGGTCGGTGTCCCCCGCCTATTGGATGGAGCTCGGCGCGACAGGCGGGGAGGCCGCCAAATCGGTTGGCTTGGCGAGCCTTGGGAGACGGTAACGGTTTCCGTTGGTCTCGTCACGTCTTGGGAAACCCGGCGTTTCCCTCTCGGCCATCTGCGAAAACCGCAGGAGGGCACGGACTTTGCGCAGGTCATCGCACGCGAGACCGAGGCGTGATCGCGCCGTTATCTTTCCGTTACGTGAGATATGTCACAGGATTACCCACCCGCGAAGGGGGGTAAGACGTCGATCGTGTTACCGCCGCGCAACGGGGCGGTCTCGTCACGGACCGCGATGCCGTCGCACAGATACGAGCATCGGCTCAAGACGGCGGCCAGCCGCGAGCCGCGGGCGGCCAAGCGCTCCACGAGTTCTGCCACCGTGGTGCCGGGCCGCAGCGTCAGCGTCTCGCTCTCCGACCCCGCGGCCGCGCACGCCGCCGCGAAGTAGCGCACGGTCACCGCGATGCCCTCCGGGCCGGCGTCGGCCGGGCTAGCCACCGATCGCGCTCATCGGCCGGTCCGGCTGGACGAAGCCCGGGTCGTTGATGCCGTGGCCGGCGGGCTTACGCCACATCGTCGCGCGCCAGGCCGCCTCGATCGCCTCGTCGGGGCTCCCGTCGCGCAGCATGCCCCGCAGATCGGTCTCCTGCGCCGAGAACAGGCAGCTGCGGATCTGTCCGTCGGCTGTGAGCCGGGTGCGGTCGCAGGTCGAGCAGAAGGCGTGTGAGACCGACGCGATGACGCCGAACTTCCCGCCCGGCGTGCCCGGGCCCGTGTCGGCGAGCCACAGCTCGGCGGGGGCCGATCCGCGCGGAGCCGGATCGGGCCGCAACTGGAAGTGCGGGCGCAGCGCCGCCAGCACGTCGTCGGCGGTGAGCGCGGCGTCCCGTCGCCAGTGATGGCCGGCGTCTAACGGCATCTGTTCGATGACCCGCAGCTGGTAGCCGTGGTCCAGGCAGAACCGCAGCAGCTCGACGACGTCGTCGCGGCCGGTGACCGGGTCCAGCACCGCGTTGACCTTGACCGGCGTGAGCCCCGCCTCCCGGGCGGCCGCCAGGCCCGCCAGCACGTCGGCCAGCCGGTCGCGGCGGGTGATGGCGGCGAAGTGGCGCCGGTTCACGCTGTCGAGTGAGACGTTCACGCGGTTCAGGCCCGCTCGGGCGAGTCCG
>NZ_LZKC01000309.1:0-1130 GCF_001672685.1 Mycobacterium sp. E2462 | reverse complement strand
GTCCGGGTTACCGTGCGCTGTGGTGGGCCGCGGCCTACCGTCATGATTGCTCGGTCACTGGTTTGCGATTGCGCGGCCTTCCCGCGAGAGTCATGGGGTTGGCGGGCCCGGCGCAGGGCCGGAAGGATTGACGAATGAGCGACGCTGAGACCTCCCGGGTGGGGTCGACGGTGGGCCCCTACCACCTCAAACGGCTGCTGGGCCGCGGCGGGATGGGCGAGGTCTACGAGGCCGAGCACACCGTCAAGGAGTGGACCGTCGCGGTCAAGCTGCTCTCCGACTCCTTCAGCCGGGACCCGGTGTTTCGCGAGCGGATGAAGCGCGAGGCGCGCACCGCCGGGCGCTTGCAGGAACCGCACGTGGTGCCCATCCACGACTACGGCGAGATCGAGGGCCAGATGTTCGTGGAGATGCGGCTGATCGAGGGCATCGACCTCGACAGCGTCCTCAAACGCTTCGGACCGCTGACGCCGCCGCGGGCGGTGGCCATCGTCACCCAGATCGCCTCGGCCGTCGACGCCGCCCACGCGGCCGGCGTCATGCACCGCGACATCAAACCGCAGAACATCTTGGTCACCCGCGACGACTTCGCCTACCTGGTCGACTTCGGCATCGCCAGCGCCACCACGGACGAGAAGCTGACCCAGCTGGGCACCGCCGTCGGCACCTGGAAATACATGGCGCCCGAACGCTTTTCCAATGCCGAGGTCACCTACCGTGCCGACATCTACGCCCTGGCGTGCGTCCTGTTCGAATGCCTCACCGGGTCGCCGCCGTACCGGGCCGACAGCGCGGCGGTGCTGGTGAGCTCGCACATCATGGAGCCCATCCCGCAGCCCAGCGCCCTGCGCCCAGGCATTCCCAAAGCGTTCGACGCGGTGATCGCGCGCGGGATGGCCAAGAAACCCGAGGACCGCTACGCCAGCGCCGGCGACCTGGCCCTGGCCGCGAACCACGCGCTGAGCAATCCCGACCAGGACCACGCGGCGGACATCCTGCGCCGCAGCCAGGAATCGACGCTGCCCACCGCCGACCCGGTGGCGTTCGCCAAGACCGCGCAATCGCAAACCAGTGACCGAGCAATCATGACGGTAGGCCGCGGCCCACCACAGCGCACGGTAACCCGGAAC
>NZ_LZKC01000308.1:0-658 GCF_001672685.1 Mycobacterium sp. E2462 | reverse complement strand
GGTGCGCGCTGAGCTGCAGCCCTGCGCTCGCCTGCGTCGGCATCGGCCCACGTTAGACCGCAGGTCAGCGGCGCCGGGTGCGCTCATCCCCAGGTTCGACGAAGTTTCGATCGCGCAGCGTTACAGGTAAGGTAACGACGTGATTACTCACCGCTTAGGTCGCTGCGCCGGTCTCGGGGCGGCTGCGCTGGTGACTGGCGCTGGCCTGCTGCTTTCCCCCGCGCCCACCGCCCGGGCCTTCGACTGCCCGGATGTCGAGGTGATTTTCGCGCGCGGCACCAACGAGCCCGCCGACCTGGGCCGGGTGGGCGACGCGTTGGTGGACTCGCTGCGCCAGCAGACCGGGCTCAACATCCTCCCCTACGGCGTGAACTACGCCGCCAGCAAGCTGCAGTTGCACGGCGGCGACGGCGCCAACGACACCATCGACCGCGTCAAGAAGAGCGTGGAGACCTGCCCCAACACCAAGATCGTGCTGGGCGGCTACTCGCAGGGCGCCTCGGTGATGGACATCGTGGCCGGAGTCCCGATCGGCGGCATCAGCTGGGGCAACAAGCTGCCCGAGCAGTACGCCAACAACATCGCCGCCGTCGTCACGTTCGGTGACGTGGCCGACCGCGCCGGTGGCACGTTGCCCAGCCAGAGCGCGCTGCTGGGT
>NZ_LZKC01000307.1:0-49743 GCF_001672685.1 Mycobacterium sp. E2462 | reverse complement strand
TCACCGTTCTTCTTGGTGCGCAACGCCTTATTCGCCTTATGCTCCTTGGCGCCGGGCCCACGCTGACCGCCGCCACCACCGCCGCCGGGTGGCGCTCCCCCGGCCCCCGCACCGGCTCCCACAGGCATACCCGGACGCGCCACAGCTGGGCCTGGCATGTCAGTCCCCTTGGTCGCGGCAGCCACCGGCGCCCCGGCCGGGGACAACGTGTCGCGGCCCAGCGATCCGATGCCGGCGCCGCCCCCGCCATGGCCACCCCCAGGCCCCGGCTTGCCCAGCGCGTCGAGGTCTTTCGGCACACCTTCGGGTAATCCGGTGTCCGGCATGCCGTTCTGGTGATTCTGCGCCGCACCCAACGCCTGCTGGAGTGGCTCTTCGAGGCCCTGCGCCGCTTGACTCAAGCCGCTACCCAACCCCGAGCCACCCGCCCCACCGGCCGATGGGCTGGCGGATCCCCCCAACGGGCTCGCGGACCCCCCCAACGGGCTAGCGGATCCACTTAACGGGTTAGACGATCCACCAAACGGATTGCCGATTCCGGTGCCCGTGGGCAACCCGAGGTCGTCCGAGCCGGACCCAGGCACGCCTGAACCGCTGAACGGATCGGTAAACCCGGCACCGTCGGACGCCGACGAGTTGCCGAGGCCGGCAGTGGGGCTGCCCGGTGCACCGAGTCCACCAAGGGAGCCGCTGAGCGGGTTGGCGATTGCGGCAGTGTTTGGCATCGGGAAGTCCCCGGAGCTCGCACTTGAACCACCCGACGGATCGGCGATGCCCGATCCGCCGGGCACCGCCAGGTCGTCGGAACCCGGCGGCGGCGGCGTGTTCGGGTCGTCGAAGCCTGGCGGCGGCGTGGTACTCAGATCGGTCGCCGGTGCGGCGGTGGTGTCCAAGCCGGTCACCGGGGGCGGCGTCGTGTCGAGACCGATCGCTGGCGGCGGCGCGGTGTTCAGGCCGGCCGCTATCGGCGGCGGGGTGGTGTTCAAATCACTCGTCGAAGGGAAAGCACCGTTAGCGTTACCCGCCCCGGGCGGCGGGATGGTGTTCAGGTTTGGCGGCGGCAGCGCGGAAGTGGAACCCGCATTAGGCGGGGGCGCAGTGCTGTTCACGTTCGGCGGCGGCGCAAGGTTGTTCAGATTCGGTGGCGGCGGTCAGCGTGGGCCCGGCGCCAAGGAGCATAAGGCGAATAAGGCGTTGCGCACCAAGAAGAACGGTGAGCTCGTCCTCGGCGAGGTGGATGCCGTCGTTCCGGTGATCGGTGACGACGGACCGGAAGAGGCCGAGCCCGTGCAGCGGCCGCCGACGCCGGTAATGCCTCCGGCGCCGCGACCGCCGGTGCCGACTCCCTCGCGGCGCGCCGGCTCCGAGCTGCGAACCCAGGTCGGCCGATGACGTCGCTCGAGGCGGTGGCGGTACTGCGTCCGACCCCGCGGCCAATCGGGCCCGGCGAACTGGCATCGGACGGCCACTGGCGCGCCGTGTGCGAGTACCCGGGCAGCACACCTGCCGAGATGGCCGTGCAAGCCGGGAAGGCCGCCGTCGCCGCGGCCCACACCCCGGTGGCCCGGGTGCGATGGCTCGTCCACGCGGGGGTGGGCCCACAAGGCGGCCAAGGATGGCCGGTGCATCATCACATCCAGAACGGCGTTGTCGGATGCCACGGTAACGCGCTGGAGTTGAAGCAAAACTGCGCCGGCGGACTCACTTCCTGGCTGCTGGCCGCACGACTCCTCGACGACGACGGTTACTCCGTCTCCACGGGCGCCGATAACTGGTGCTGGAGTGATCGCTTTGCCACCTCGAAAACCGTTGGCGGTGAGCCCTTTTCTGATGCAGCACACGCGGTGGTCATATCCTGCGGCGGTGGCTTCGCCAAGCTGCTGGGTAGCGGAACGGCGAGTTGCCCGCAGATGGCCGACGACTGGCAAGGTCGAGCCGGCTATTGGGAAGCCGTCGACGCCAACGACTTTCAACACGTGTACTCGCGCCTCACGGCTACCCGGTCCCTGGACTCGATGCGTGAATCGCTTCGCATGTTCATCCGCGCGATCCGGGCCGCGTTGGCCGACGCCAATGTCAGCGCGCAATACGTCACTCACTTCGTACCGCAAGGGTCCGATACCGGACAGCCGTTCCGCTCGCTGGCCAATCTGATGGGGTTGCCATGGTCGGCCGACCTTCATCAACACACCCTTGACCACGGATATCTGGGCGTGAGCACTCAAGCCGACGCCTTGGTTTTCCTGGCGCAAACCGGAAACCTGAAGCCCGACTCCATCGTGATGTTGCTGGCGGTCGAATACGAGCTGAGTGCGACAGCGATGGTCTTGCGCGTGGTCCGTCCGCCCCGAGTGTCGACGGATGGCGTGATGCGGGTGGTGGCATGAACGGGACGCTCATCTCACACGTCGGAACCCTCGATCTGGTCGACCTCAACGCGATCAGCCAGTATTTCGGCCGCGATTTCATGCCGTATCCCTTCATGTTCACCCAGGGACCGCGTTTCGCCACTCGAGACGACGCTGTCGCCTACGCCGACGCGGTGCTCGAGCGGTTCAACTACGGCGACCTGCAGGTCTTCGTGGAGTGCGTGGCGGCCTATGACGCCGCCGACATCCGGGTGGAGTGCCATGTGCAGTACATCCCCGCCGATACACCGAGCCAGCGGGTGATCGCCTACCGCACAGGGCACCTCGGCTTTTTCGCGGCTCAGCGCCCTGATAAAGATGTCGTCGACATCTACACCGTTTCACCCTACGACCTGGGTGCCGCGATCGCCGAAGCCGTCTCATTGACGCAACCGGGAGTGCACCCGGCAATCGTCATCCCCGAATACGTCCCGCGGGGAAAGGCGGAATTCGACGAGGACCCCTTCGACGTGCGGCACCGGTCCGCTTCGGCAAGCGAGATCACGGTCCCGGCGAGCGAGGTGACCGCATACTCGACGATTCAAAGTCATTGGCGCCCAACGCGCAAATGGGGCCTGGACCGAGGAAAGCGCGCGCTGGTATGGGTGCGAGTCGGCGACGACGGGGACTACATCTACGCGGCGGATCAGGCCCATGCCCGGCCCATGACCAGGGCATTCCTGCACGAGCAGGTCGATCGGCTCATCGCCGATGACGTGGCCGTTCTGCGGGAGTTTCGACGTGAGTCGTGAGCCATCGACGACCGACCCTCAAGGAGGCATTCACGTGGATAACGACGCCATGAATCACGACCTCACCCACGTGCTTTCGTTGGTGCAGGAGCAGATGCGCGATCTGGCGGTCATGCAGCAACGCCGGGCGGCGCTGACCGCGACGGCAACCGCGGCGGACGGTACCGTCGAGATAACCGTCGATGCGCAGCGCATGGTCACCAATACGGTGATCGACGAGTCGTACCTCGACGAGTACGAGTTCGCCGATTTGGCTGGCCACATCACAGCCGCGGCACAGCAGGCCGTACAAGAGATCGAACGTCAATCGGCGGCTCTGTTGGCGCCCTTGAATCAACGCCGCCAGGACATCTCGTCGCTTTCCGGCCTCGTCGCGGACCTGCCCGATTTCGGCAGTCTGTTATCCGGACTGAGCGCACCCGAGGGCACGCCGTCGCGTCTTCGTGACGGCGGAGACGCCCAGGACGAAGATCCGTCGTTCCCGACCGTGAGGAGATAGTGATGACCGAGTCACTGAGCGTGAACCCGGAGGACCTCCAGACGGCTGCCGCGAACGTTGCCGATGTCAGCGCCACGATCAAGCAAGTGCTTTCCACCCTTCAGGGACAGCTCGCCGGTCTGGGGTCGCCGTGGGGCAATGACTCCATCGGTGACGGCTTCGCCAATGGGTCCAGCGGATACCTCACGCAAGTCGATCAGGTGGATAGCTCCATCAACGCCACAACGCAGCAGCTGGACAGCCTGGCACAGTCATTGACGGCGGCCGCCAGCAATTTCCAGCATCAGGATCAACAAGGCGGTAGTACCGGAAATACGTTGTTGAGCATGGGTTCCGGTGGTGCTGGGGGCGGTTCGGGCTCGGGTGACGGTTCCGGTTCGGGCGATGGTTCAGGGTCCGGTTCGGGTGCCGGCGCTGGTCCCGGCTCCGGGGGGCCAAGCACGGTGTTGACGGCGTCGTCCCAGCTCGCACCGATGCAGCCTCGGGAGTTCCTGCCGCAAACTCCCGCCCTGTCGGGACTTTTGCCCGAGCTGCCTGCTATCCCGGCCCAGCCGGCCGTTCCGGCGGCGCACGGGTCGCAGGAATTGTTGTCATCGGGGGTGGGTTCACCGTCGCCCGAGCTGCCTCGTATTCCGGTCCAGCCGGCCGTTCCGGCGGCTGAAGTCCTGGGCGGCAACGCTTCCGGCGCGGCCGCTGCGCCGTCACTGGCCGTCCAGCCGGGGTCACCGGAAGTGCCGGCTCATCCGCCCGCGCCCACAAACGTGGCTGTCCCCGCGGCGTCGACCTCGCCGTCCAACACTCTGGCCGCCGTCTCGCCCCAACAGTCCGTTCTGCCAACGGTGCCCACCAGCGGTGGTCCGGCGACCCCCACAGGGAACGTGTTGAGCGCGATTCCGGGAGCGGGAGGCTCCACTGCGGGGTCGGGCCTCGATGCATTGGAACAGCTCGTGGAGCAGATGGCTCAACCGGCGGGCGAGGGGGTGAGTGCGGCAATGCAGGCGGCCCAGAGTGGCGGGCAGACGAATCATGGCACACCTGGTGGTCCAGCGGCGCCCGCCAACGATCCCGCCGCTGCGGTGAAGTGACGGCGCGCGACCGAGGAACCGTGCGCACGCATCGCGGGACATTTCATGGGCATTGAGATACCTTCCGGCCTGCAGTGGGTCGCGTATTTGGCCGGCGAGCAATGGCCAAAAGGTGACGAGACCGCGATGTTCCAGATGGGCACGGATTGGGACAACGCCTCGCAGCAGATGTCGGCCGTCATCACCAATCTGCAACAGGCGCAATCGCAGTCGGCGTCGGCGATCACGGGCCAGACGGCCAGCGCTGTCGCGGCGCAATTTCAGTCGCTGCTCACCGGTGACACCTCGATCCAGAGCCTCGCCGATTCGATGTCCTCATTGGGCAGCTTGGCCACTCAGACCGGAACGCAGATTCAGTACACCAAGCTGCAAATCCTGAGCACGCTGGGCATCGCGGCCGCCGAGATCGCCTATGCGCTGTCCTCTGTCGAGTGGACCTTCGGCGCATCGTTGGCATGGATCCCGCCCATTGAAGCGATCACGATGGCGGTGATCCGTGAGCTGGCCGCGCAATTGATCAAGCGCATCCTCACGGCGGTGGCCGAGACCCTGACAAAGACCGGCCTGCGTCAGCTACTCAAAGATGCTGCGGTGGGCGCGATCACCGGAGCGGCCATCGGGGTGGTGCAGGATATAGCCATCGAGGAATACCAAATCCACGAAGGCGTACGTAGCGGAATCGATTGGGGCCAAGTCGCCGAAATCGCCGTTGGCGCTGTCGTCGGCGGCGCCGTAGGCGCCGTTGCGCACGGTGTCATATCGAAGTCATTGGGCGAATCGACCAACATCGGAGCCAAGGCCCTCAAGGGCGGGCTGACCCACTTCAGTGTGGGCGCGATCGGCAATGTCGCCGGCGCGGAGGCCACCGGCGGCGGCTTGTCCGCCGACGACATCTTCGGTGGCGCCGGGGGCGGTGCGGTCTCCGGAGGGATCCATGGCGCCTCGGAGCACCCCGAAGGTGACGCCCACGGTGAGAAAAGTGCCACCTCCACCGAGGACGCATCTTCCGACGACAAGTCCTCCGATGACGCTGACGATGACGCCGACGGCGCGAGCATCACCACGCTCGTCGAGCCCGACATCCCCAAGACGTCTACGGGGTTGGATGACTTCTTCCCGACGAGCAAATCGGGGCCCGACGGTGACTTGGCCCCCGGTGTTTCGGAGACCGGCACCAACGAGAGTCCGCCGCCCGCAGGCCAAGGCCGCTCACAGGCGGCACCCACACCCTCCGACGGCGACACGTCCGCCTCCCCGTCCGACTTCGGCGCCAGCCTCAGCCGGCAGTCTTCCGGCTCCGACCTTTCGACGGCCGCCACCGTGTCCGCTGCGACAAGCGAATCGGCACCGGATCGCGGTGCACATGGCGTCTCGGGCAATGAATCCGGCGCCACCGCCGCTGGGCAACAGGCCGAGTCGGCCACCGGTGGCGGTGATGGTCCGGAGGCCCGGCAGGTTCAGCCAGTTCCCAACGACACGATCGCGCCGTCGAGTTCGCCGGCAAATGGGGGCGCTCCCGCACTGTCCGGAGGCCACCAAAGTTCAGCCGCCGCCAACCCGCAAGGGGGCGTCGCGAACGCGCATCGACCCACGCAGGCATCGGCGCCGGCGAGTTCAGCCCCGAGCGGAGCACGGACGAGTCCGCCCACCGCAGAGGCCGTCGACGGCGCCGCACGCAACGGTCACGCGGCGCAATCCAATCAATCGTCAGCGGGCGCTTCGACCGGCGCCCGCCCCTCGGCGTCCGGACCGGCACCGGTGGCTCGCACCGCGGACGGCCCCGCGGTGGAACCGCTCGAGCGACCCGGGTCGGCGGCCACCTCTACAGCCGATTCCACCTCGAGCCAAGTCGACCGCAACACCAACCCGGTGAACGCAGGCGACGGCGCGGAAGGGACCACAGCGTCGACCACGGCCGCCGAGGACGGCGGCGGAGCATCCGTAGCCCGGCATCTGCCGGACACCACAACCTCACACGACGCCGAGCCGTCGACGACACCCGTTGTTGCGCCGGCAAACTCCGATGTCGCCCACGGGGTACCCACCGAACCAAACGCCAACGAGCCGCCGGCCACCGATGGCAGCGGGCAGCTGGGGCAATCCGAACATCCCAATGACGTGCAGATTCAGGATTCGCGGCCGCATTCCGCGGAACCGATCGGTGATCCGCAAGTCCCGCCGCGAGTGCCGGCCGAGATGGCGCCTGTCTCGGGAGATTTCGAAGCCGTTACCGACGACTCGGGTGTTCGCGGCGCGGCATCCGAGGCTGACGCAGGCGGACGATCGCCGGCATCGGCAATTAGCGACGGGGACGCGGCGTCGGACGCAAGCCGTTCGACCCCCGACAATGCGGAGCGAACATCGCGCCCCGAACCACCCGAGCACCCGCAGCGCGCCTCGGCCAGCGTGTCAGCCGACGCGGGCGAGTCACGCCCGACGTCGGAGCCCGTCGCGCGAAAAACGGACGAACCGGCGTCGCGGCAGGACAAGTCGTCGTCGAATCCGAGGCCGTTGCGAGACGTGCTACAGGGATTGCCCGCAGAGCCCACATCGGCAAGCCGTGCACGCTCGGACGGCAACACCGACGAACGAACCGTTTCCGCAGCCGCGAAAGACGAATCCGCGCCCGCCGACAGCGGTCAGCACGACGTGCTGCGGCTCAGGGGCGGTGCCGGCGACGGCAGTCGCTTCTGGCAGACGCTCAGCAAGATCGCCCAACGCGCGACCGGGTCCGACGACCGGGCCGCCAGCCAGGACCTGTTTCAGGCCCTCAAGGAGAAGGCCGAACGGGTTGAATCCGCGCGGGACGGCGATACGCATCCCACCCCAGACGACGGGTTCGGCGCGGACCCGTTCGGGCTCCGCGAGCCCAGCCCGACGCCGGCTCACCTACAAGGCGTGAAACTGGCTGACGTTCCGATCCATTCGCTGGGAGAGCACATTCAGACGATGGATATGGCCAGGCGGCCCGGTGACCCGCCACCGGCGGAACTGGGTCACTGGTCGGAGGCGGCGCCGTCGCGTGGGCGCTGGTTCGAGGACGACCCCGCCCGGCCGTCTACCGAGCCGTTGCCCACGCGACTCGAGATGCCCAAAGTCTTCCACTCGATCTGGTTGGGCGGCCCGGTGACCGACGGCCGGAAAACGACCGACCTCGTCCGCCGCAACCTCGAGAAGCTCAGCAAGGCGGCACAACGCGAGGGAATGCGGGTGATCCTGTGGACCGACGTACCCCGCACAGACTTCGATCGACCCAGTAGTGACGCCGCCCGAATGCTGTCATGGGCGAGACGCCACAACGTCTCCCTCCTCAGCCCGGACGAAGTCTTTCACCGCGCGGAACCGATGCACCTGGGCGCCGAATACCGGTTGGAAAACGCGAAGGGGACCGCCGCCGGGTTCACCGCGGCCAGCGACATCCTGCGGCTGGAGATCCTGCACCGGTTCGGCGGCATCTATACCGATCACGACAACCGGGTTCGCCGCCTGGATGGGATGCGAAACCTGTTGGGAGCGCCGGGATTCGCGCTGCACTCGCAGGACAACGGAATTCCGAACAACTCAGCCCTGCTCGCCGCCCGGGGGCACCCATTCATCCGGAGATACCTGGACCGGATCGGCTCCAATTACCGGAAGGTCCAAGACCAACTTCACCCGGAGGTGCACGGCTTCGTCGGTAATTCCGCGAAGGAGCAGCACAAAGCGTATGTCCTGCGACCCGGAATGGCCATCCGGCGCCAATCGGTAACCGAGCGAACCGGCCCGTTCAACTTCACAGCGGTGACCGAGTCTCTGAACCTGCACGACGACTCGGTCCCGCGCATCCGCACCGATCAGTTGGATATGGGCGCCGCCCACACCTGGCTGAGCACCAAGCCGCTACGCTTCGCGCCCGAGCAGGCGCCGAAGGTGTTGGAACACGCCATCAGCGGCTTGATCAGGGATTTGCAAAACCGAAGGGGCGACCTGAACTTCGCGGCGATAGCCCCACTCATCGAGGGGCTGCCCGACCCTGCGGCCGGGTGGAAAGCCGTCGTCGATTACCTGCACAGCGTGCCCGAGTTACGCCGCCAGGTGCAGACAGTGACATACGCCTACCTGCGCCCGAAATCGAACGTGCCCATCCTCGGTGACCGCCTCCGGGTCCGCCAACTCGATCTGCCGCAGTCCGTTCTCGAAGCCTTCGGGTTGCCCGGGCGTGGGCGCGCCATCGACCTTTCGGGTACCTGGCGGCGGGCGGCGTTCTCTGTTGACGTGCGATCCGGTGAGTGGGGCTCGCGAGGACTTGCGCACTCGCCGGGCGATGAACAGCCTATGACGTTCTCGGACGGGGGGCATGGCGGAGATAACGCGATACTGCACGGCCTGCCGCAAGAAGACCCGAGGCCTGAAGATGCGGGCCGGAGCGTTGACGAGTTTGACCGACCGCCATCCGAGAGCGAAGCCGACTCGCTTACAGATGAGATGGTGTTGCAGTCGTCGGCGGAGAATGATCACAGCGATCCGCAGCCATCGAGAGCCGTTGACATACAGCGTGATACGAACTCGGCTGCAGGCGGCGAGACCCGAGCCGAACAAGGGGGGGAGCGGTCCGGGCAACCGACCCCGGCGCAGAGGTTGTCCGCAGAGTCGGGGCGATCCGCAGGCCTTCCCCGTTCGCAGGAATCCATCAACGACATCCGGTCGTGGATCGGCGATCTCAACAACGACGGAGACCCCGCGGTCGCCCCCGACGGTCCCCGGCTGGCGAACTGCGGCCCCGCGACGATGGTGGTGTTCGACCGCTTGTCGGGTACGCCCAGCTTCGGGCGCGCCTACGTGGACCGCTCCACCGATGATCACCGACAAACCCATGAGCGGTACTCGGGCGATGGCGACCGGCGGACTCATGAGCTGACCCGGGACGAACTCGGTGCGGCGACCGGCCTGCGCCTGGTGCGTAACACCCCTGAGGGGATTGCCGACCATTTGGCCGCCGCGGGGCCAGGAGCCCACACCGTCGTGGCGGTCCGATATCGAAACGGGCTGCAGCACAGCTTCAACGCCTATTACGACGGCACACGTGTCCACGCCTTGGACGGACAGCACGGAACGGTGCGATCATGGCCACCGCGTCTGGATCGCGCCGAGAATCCCGTCGTGCAATGGTTTGTGGGAGTCCCGTCAGACGGCGACCGGCCGGTCGCGCCGCCGGATAAATCGGGGCGGTCCCAGGACATCACCAGACACGGGGACAACCCGGACGAGCACTCGGCGCCGAACGCCCAGAATCCCGGTGCTTCGGACCACGCCGGCACCGACAACAGACGGTTGATACAGGGCCTCAGCGACGGTTCGGGGCTGCCGCACGCCGCGTCTAGTAACCAACGCCAGCTGCGGCACACGTTGCCCAGGCGGGAATCACGATCTTCGGACTCAAGTTTTGGCGGCGAGCCGACTTCTCGTTTCGGGCCCGAACACGTGAACGAATTGGAACGCGACCCGTTCCTCGACGCGGATACAGACCGACATTCCCCACGTCCTCTCGCGGCGATGTCGCCCGAGCAGCGCGACGCGTGGGAGCAGGAGTTGAGCCGGCATGGCACCGAGCTGAGCAGCAGGGCGCGGGCGAGGCTCCGGCCAGGCGCACCGACGAACCCACGCGAGGCATGGGACCGGTTTGCTGAGGCCCTCGACGCTCGACGCCTCGCTGCGGCCGACCCCTCCCACGGAGCGGCGCGCGGGCACGCTCAGGCCCTCTTGGCTGTGGCACAACACGACCTGCGGCGGTTGGGTATGGATCCCGATGCGTTGGTAGACCGGTACCACGCCCACGCCCACGCCCACGCCCACGCCCACGCCCACGCCGACGAGACGCGCGCGCCGGAGCCGGCTGCATCCGGCACACCACCGGTCGAGGGAGCCGGCGAACCACATGGCTTACCGACCAGCGGCGATGGCCGGGTGGTCGATGCAAACGGCGAGAGCCACTGGGGCCTCTATGGTGCGGCCGGGCTATTGCTGCGGGCTCGACGCCCCGACGGCTCACTTGCCGTGCTGCTGCAGCAACGAGCGGATTGGACGGATGAGGGCGGCACCTGGGGGCTACCTGGCGGCGCTCGAGACCTCGAGGAGACCGTCGAGCAGGCCGCGGTGCGAGAGGCTCGCGAAGAGACCGGCCTCCGCGACGACTTGGTCACCGTCCGCGCACCCGTCGTGACTGCTAGGGCCCCCGGCATCGACTGGACATACACGACCGTGATCGCGGATGCGCCCTACGCGCTGGATACCGTGCCCAACGACGAGGGGACCCGGCTGCGCTGGGTTTCCCTTGACGAGGTCGAAAGCCTCACATTGCACCCGGGATTGGGCGCTAGCTGGGGAAGTCTGCGGATCCAGATGGCCGATAACCCGCTCCCTGCGCCGCGTCCCAGCGCCCAGCTCGACCCAAATGTCGACCCGATGGTCGGTGTCGGCGTTTACAGCACGCTGCGCACGCACGCCACGACATTCCGGACCGACAACGATCTGTTGTTCCGCTACGACACCCGTCCGCCCGACGCCATCTTCGCTCAGGGGTTCGCAACCCGTGATCCGTCGGTTCCCGGTCTCTTCGACGCGAACCATTTCTTATCCACCACGCGACACCCCAACATCGATCTGAACTTCATTCAGCCTGAACACGATCGAGTGTTTCTTTACACCATCGATGCGCCTGGCGGTATCGACATCAATGCGACAGAAGGCCTCGATCCCGATGAGTATCAGCAAGAAATCGCGTTCCCGGGCGGGATCAGGCGGGAAAACATCGTAGGAGTGCAAGAAGTCCTGCAACTGCACGCCGAGTCGGGCGATCCCGACCGTCCTGCGGGGCCCCGCTTCGCAGAGTTGGAATTGAATCCGCATTTCGACCCGGATCTCCCCAACGACGCCCCGCCCGCGCCGCTGGGAACCGTCCGCGACGACAGCGTCCCCTCCTCACCTAGCACTGGCACAGACATAAGCTTTGCGCCGGCCTCGAGCGGTGTGTACAGGCAGGGTTCGGAATCCCCGTCAGGATTCAACGAATTGGACGACGGCCCGTCGACGTCGCGCAGGTTCCGAGATGTCCTGGGCTCCTTGCCTACCGAAAACCCATCAGCGGCACAACGCGCTGCATCACCGGCGGAACCGTCTCCGGGTAACGCGCACCCGCCCCATCCGACACTCGGTGATGACGAGGCGGCCACTGGTGGCCACACGCACGGCTTGAGTACGCCGCCCGCGAGGGATGACGAGCACCCACCGCAGCCTTCGGCCGGCGACGACGCCGCGGTGCATCACGACGATTCGGCAGCACCGCAACATCTCGCGCCGACGGATCTGCCACCGGTCCCGCATGCGCCGGAGGGGCCGCTGCCCTCGCTATCCGGTGGCCACCGTGAGGCGTGGAGTCACGAGTTGGCGCGGCACGCCGAGGGCGACGGGTCCGCGGCGGCCAAGGGCAAGCAGCGTGAGGGCGCGCCGCAGACCCGGGTCGATGCCTGGGACCACTATGTCGAGGCGCTCAGCGGCAATGAAGATGGGCAAGTGACCCGGGCGCGTGCCGATCTGGCGCGTTGGGGGATCACGGATCCCGATGCGTTGCTCGCGGTCTACCACGATCAGTTTAATCCGCCCGACGCTGCCCCGCCTTCGGGTGACACCGCGCCAGACGCCGCTGCCGCACCCGCCCCATCCGCACCGAAGGCGAAAGACGCGGCAGCGAACGACAATTCGAAGACTCCATCCAGCGGGCAGACGCAGCTACGACACACCGCGCCCCGTTGGGAAGCCCGTGATCCCTCACCATCCTCGGACTCAAGTTTTGGCGGCGAGCCGACTTCTCGTTTCGGGCCCGAACACGTGAACGAATTGGAACGCGACCCGTTCCTCGACGCGGATGCAGACCGACATTCCGATGACGCGTTGCACCCGACAGCAGCTCCTGCCGACGGCGCCGACGCACGAGTCAATCCGTTGACAGCAACGCTCGCCGACGTTGCACATGACGGCGCGACTGCCGGCTCGTCCACCGTGGATGCTCGTCCAGAACCCAGTCGATCGATCGAAGTCTTTGACGAGCATGGCAATCCGATAATCCCGGCCACCGCCCTGCCCGGACGAGTTACCGTTGATCCACCCGTCTTCACGACCGACCGGCCCAGCGCGCAACTCGATCCGAGCGTCCGCACGGCCGACATCACGGGCGTACCGGCCAGCCGTGAGAACCCGAGCGCCGCTCTGCACTTTCGCGCGGACGACAACCTGCTGTTTCGCGATGATTCTCGGCGTCCCAGGCGAATCTTCGAACAAGGCTTCAGGCCGCGCCAGCCGACTAACACCGATCTTTCGTTGATGTTGAATGACTACGGAAGTGCATTCGTTTCTACTACGCGCGATCCGCTGCACAACCACTTGGGCCAATCTGCGCCCAGAGCAAGGGTTTTCCGCTATCTCATCGACGCGCCTGGCGGGATCGACATCAATTCCACCTTCGGTTCCGAGCACGGCGGCGACCACGAGGCTGAGGCCGCATTCCCCGGCGGAATCAGAACCGAGAACGTTGTCGGAGCACAAGAGGTGCTCCGTGAGGCGAACATGGTGGACCGCGCCCTGGGCAGGCCGATCGAGCTCGGACTCGGCGAGTTCGTTCGCAACCCGCACTATCAACCAACCGCAACAAGTCCTCATTTCGGAGTGCAGGAGACTGAGGCCGGGTCGTCGACTCCTGACGGTCCGACTCGGCGGGACCCCAGCACTGATCACCCAGCCGGTGCCACCGAAGCGCCCACTGGCGGGCACACGCACGGCGCGAGTACGCCGCCTGCGGGGGATCACGAGCACCCACCGCAGCCCCCGGCCGGCGCGACTGCACCGCGTACCGTGCTCGGGAGTCTGCCTGCCGAGGACGCCTGGGAAGACGAGCAACCGATCGCGCCAGCCCACGAATTGAGCTTCGACTCGTCCAGGCCATTGCCCAGCGCGCAACTCGATGCGTCGCTCGGACTGGACAGCGTCACCGGTATCCCAGACGGGCTAGCCGCACAAATCCGCGCCGACGACCTTCCCCTCTTCCGCGACGACACCCGCCACCCCAGCGAGGTGTTCACCTCAGGCTTCGAACCGCTCGACCCCACGAACACCAACCTGACGACCTTCGTCCTCGGTCGGCCCGGCGCGTTCGTCTCGACCACTCGCGACGCGACGCTCAATCACCTCGGGCCGCCGACCGAGGCCCGCCCCAGTGTTTATCGCTACCACATCGTCGCGCCGGGTGGCATCGACGTCAACGCGACCCTGCCTCACCACCAGGACGGGCATGAAGGAGAAGTCGCCTTCCTGGGCGGCATCCGGCGCGAGAACATCCTCGGCGCCGAACAGGTGCTCGACGGACGGCCGCAAGTTCTCCGGCTCGGCGGCTTCATCCCCAACGACCACTTCGACCCCGCCGCACCCAACCCTCACTTCGCCGCCGAATCGCCCGCCGAGACGCCCGACTCACCAGAGGCCAGCGACGACGACATCACCCCCATGAATACCCCGAGGGCTCGGCCGGCGGCGCTTCCGCCTGAAGTGGCGGCCACGCTCGAGCTCGACCCGCCTGACTCGTCACACCCTGAGGGCGCCACGCAGCTGCCGGAAGCCGAGTTCGACTCCGGCGCCGGGGACTTCGACGACTCGGGCTCACGACAGGATCTGTCTCCCACCGCGCTGCGTGGTGTAGCCGCCGATATGGATACATCGGATGTCCGACCCGCCCAGGCCGATGCCGCGGAGCTCGAGTCCCATCGCGCGCCGCTGCCGGAACCTCCCACCGAACAGCCCATCTTGGCTCGTATTCCGCACTCGGTCAACTCAATTGACGAGGTGCGTGACTGGATCGGTGACCTCAACAATCAGGGCGATCCCACGGTTCCGCCAAGCGGGGACCGATTACTCAACTGCGGGCCGGCGACGATGGTGGTGTTCGACCGGTTGTCGGGCATCGAGGGACCCGCACGCGCGCATCTGGGTCGGATGAGTCCTGACGACGTGGGCCTGGCGACCGGGCTGCCCCTCGTGCCCCGCAGCCGCGATGGGATCGCCGAGCGTTTACGGGACGAGGGCGCGGGGGCACACACCGTGGTGGCCGTGCGGTACCGAGACGGTCAGGCGCACAGCTTCAACGCGTTCTACGACGGCGAAGAGGTCCACGCCCTCGACGGCCAACACGGAACGGTCACGCCTTGGCCGCCGACGCTCGACCGCTTGAACAACCCCGTGCAGGCGTGGTTCATGGGAACACCATTCCATGGTGATGCGTCGATATTCTCCCTCTCGCATCGCGCCGAATCCGGTACCGTGCCGACACGGTCCGCGCTGCACGCCACGAATGACCACGAACCGGCTGACGAAGCGCCGGAGCGCGAAGGCAGCTCCTCGGCAAGCGACGACGGGGAGCGCGGCGCTTCAGACTCATCAGAATTCACCGAGACGGATTATGGAACGAACCCGGTCTCGTGGTTCGATCGCGACATCCGGGACGATGCCTCGCTGGATTCCTTCCTGCTCACTACCGGTGACAACGACGACGTGCGCAGGTGGCTGGAAAGCATCGGCAATGACGAGCGGCCCGACGTCGCGCAAGACGAGCCCGTCACGCTCAGCCAGGCGCTGCCGCAGGAGAACTGGTGGCGGATGTATCTCGACAGCGGCGACCACGCCGCCGCGCTAGCCCGCGACCCCGCCAACCCCGGCGGCTTGTATGACAGCGACGAATCTCCTGGCTTCCAGGCCGACATGGAACACGCCTACCGGTCGGTTCTCGACAACCCGGAAGCGCTGCGCCAGCAGTTGGACTGGGACGAGTACAACCGCATGCACGCGATGGTGACCAGCAACGCGCGCGCGGCCGGTGACGACGATTACCGGATCACCGGCACGGACTACGACCGAGGCATGGACCACTACCTCGGCACCTATTGGGCGGCGGACGACCTGCTGACCGAGCGGATCGGCGACCGCCCCTTGATCACTCAAGGAAGACTGCGCGACGTCCCGCCGCTACGCCGTGGCGACGTCATCGTCACACTGACTCGAGACGACGACGAGTATCCGCTGCTCACCACCGCATACCGAGCCGACCGCGTCCCGGAGATGGTGAACGCGGTGTTCGACCAGTACCGGCAGGATCTGGGCAACGCGAGCTCGGAGCACCAGCGGTTGCGCGCCATCGGGCGCGTCGTGCGCACGCTGCATGTGCTGCACCCGTTCGGTGAGGGCAACGGTCGACTGAACGTCTACTTCCTGTTGCCAAGATTGTTGCAAAGCAATGGCTTTCGCCCGGTCATCACGCCGTCGATGGCGCACCTGTTTTCGGGCGGATTCTCGCTGGACCACATCGCGACAGCGCTGCGCTGGTTTCAGGGTCAGCACCTCGAAGACGGGTTAGACGGTATGGGGGAGTCCGCGCCGTGGCGCGTGACCGACGACGATGCCGACTCACTCTCGTCGCGACCCACGTCGGCTTCAGGGTCGGAGGGCGGTTCAGGTCCCCGCAACGCGCCCGCGCCCACCACGCTGGGCGGCTTGCCCACGGACGATGCCGCTGCCGACGCCCCCGCAGAGCATCAAAACGCTGCTGCATCAACGCAAGAGCCGCGACCCAGCGAGTCCGACCACCCGATTGCCCCCACCGCAGGTATCGCGCCGCCACCACCGCTCGACGAGCACAGCGAGTTGACGAACGTCCAGGTGGCCGAGTACAACCGCACCGTTCGCGACTGGTTAGACCGGATCGCAGACACGGACTGGCCCGACGTCGCCCGCCCGTCCGCCAGCCTCAGTCATATTCTGCCCGAGGAGAACTGGTGGCGGCTCTACATCGACCCCCAGGATCATGCGGCGGCGCAGCAACACGACGATCCGGGCTTTCTGTACGACATGCAGAATTCTCCCGGCTTTCAGCGGGCCATGGTCAGTGCCTACCGGTCCTATCTCGACAAGCCAGCCGGGCAGCGGCCGCCCATCGATTGGGACGAATACTCGGACATGCACTGGCAAGCCACTCGCGGCATCCAAGGTGACTTCGAGATCGCCGACGTCGAAGAGAGACATAACTTCCATCCGATAGTCGGCGACGGGCCGGCGCCCGACCTGCTGACCGAGCAGGTCGCCGGGCGCCCGCTCGTCACGACGGCGCCACCGGAGTTAGGCAAGTACGACCCTCTGCCGCAGAGCCTGCGTGACAACGCGATCGTCACCATTTCTTCGTCGTGGGGCGACATCCCAGCGGTCCGAACGGAATTCGCCGAATCCGACGTGCCGCGAATGGTGAACGCGGTCTTCGACCAGTTTTACGAGGATCTCGGGGGAGCGGAAACCGAACACGACAAGCTGCGGGCCATCGGTCGGGTAGTGCGCACGTTGCATGTGCTGCACCCCCACAACGATGGCAACGGTCGTCTCAACATCAATCTGCTGTTGCCGCGGCTGTTGATGGAAAACGGCTTCTCGCCGGTCGTCACGCATTCGATGTCCGATCTGTTCTCCGGTGGTTTTTCGCTCGACCAGATTGCGACGGCATTGCGGTGGGGCCAAGACCGTGATCTGACACGGGGTCTGGACGATCTGCGGAACCCGGAATCGCCTACCGGGACGGGAACCGCGGCGGCGCCTCACGCGCCAGAAGATGAGTTGCAGGGACTGCCACCGCAGGAACCCGAGGCGACGGTGCTAGGGGGCTTGCTCACGGACGAGCCCGCAACCGACGACGCCGCGGCGCATCAAGACTCTTCCGCACCAGCGGAGGATTCCCCGCGGGTGGACGTGCCCCCGGTCGCGCCCTCGCCGGAGGGGCCACTGCCCCCACTACCCGATGACCGCCGTGATGCGTGGAGCCAGGAGTTGGCGGGCCATGCTGAGGGGGAGGGGCCCTCGGCGGCCACCGGAAAGCGGCGTGAGGGCGCGCCGCAGACCCGCATCGATGCGTGGGACCGCTTCGTTGAGGCGCTCAATGCCGGTGAAGACTCGCAATTGGCCCGGGCGCGTGCTGATCTGGTGAATTGGGGGATCACGGATCCCGATGCGTTGCTACCGATCTACCGCGATCAGATGGCCCTGCCATCACCGAAAAGCGGTGCTTTCGGACCGCTACGTGACGCGCCGCCGGTGGATGCCGACCTCGATCACGAGTACGGCCCGTTGGTCAACGCCAAGCGGGTCAAGCCCGAGGAAGCCGATCCTGACGGGCTGACGCACATCAATCCGGTGTTCTACCGACTCTCCGATATGCCTCCGGGGCTGCTCGATCTGCATCGAGACGCGAACTGGCATTACGCGGTCGACGCCGAGGGGCACATCCGCATCGGCAGTGAAGAACTCGCCGACATGCTGTCCCACGACGAACTCATCGAGCAGTTCCACGCCACCTACGATAGGCCGCCGGCCTCTGACGTTGAGCTCGGCGAGTTCCGCAGCCTGATTGACGGGCAGGGTCATCCCACCGTCGCGGTGGAGTTCGACGCCCAGGGCAATGTTGCCGCCGGCCGGCCGCAGTCGCGCGTGAGCGGTGAAATCGGCTGGAACGCTGAGACACATCAGTGGGAGGTCAACGACAAGTCCGGCCGGTACATGAGTGAGAAGGTCCGCCAACCCTTCCCGACTCAGGACGAGATGCGCCGCTGGGTCGACAACGTGGCCACCCGGCTTTCGGCGCATCTTGGCCAGCCCGTGACAGGCAGGTTGCTCAAACACGCCGACCGGCCCCAGCCTCCCGACCTGGGACACCACGATGCACCGGCGCCCGCGCCCGACCCGCCTGCCGGCGACACCGCCCCCGACGCCGCTGAGGCACCCGCCACCGAAACACACCCAGCGGATCCCGCCCCGCCTCAACCCGAGCCGCCGACCGCCCCACCGGATCCGAGAGCCGAAGACCCAGCGCCGAAGGAGGGTTCGAAACCTGTACCGCCGCAGGAGCCGCCCGAACCGGAACCCCGGCTGCCCGCCCGCATCGGGGACAACCTGACCCTCGGCGGCACCGACGTGCTCGAGCAATTCAGCTCCGACGATGCGGGGCTCAAACACGTCGAGCAGGTGGTGCGGCAATTGGGCGGCGACGCCGTATGGGAGAGCAACCGGGAGCAGGTCACCGCGCTGTTCTCCGACGACGGCCTGCGGCCCAACGTCGGCGGCATGCTGCGGGGCGGCCACGTACCGACCCGCGTCATCGACCTCTCGGGCAGGCGGACTTTGACGATCAGCCTCCGATTGGACGGCGCATCGGAGCACTCCACCCTGCGCTTCAAGGAGAACATCAAAAAGTACGAGTTCGAGCACACCGCCGACTCCACCAACACCTCGGGTTCCTTCTTCGAGCATCGGCGTCAGCTCTACGGCATCGTGCAGGGCAACATCACCCACCCAAAGGCGAGCGACACCGCCGCCGCGACCGGCTCGCGGACGCACGACACGGCGCTGACCAACCTGCGCGCCGACCGCCAGATCAGCGGCGCCCAAACAGCGGAGCCGGGCACCCGATTCCACGGACAGATCCAGGCCGTCATCACCCACCGGCTCAGCACATCGCCCGACGAGACGCATCCCCATCCCCTCGCTTACAAGACACAGGTTGTCGTTCCCAGTCGCGACGTCATCAGTGGCGATGAGCACCACGCCGACGAGGCACGTGACACGCTGGGCCCGCTGGCCGGGGAGTCGGGTCGGCCCGCTGCCGGCCAGCCTGAGGCACCACCGCGAGTGCAGTACTCCCACGCCTTGAGCGGTTCGGACGTCGTCACGAATTTTTCGCTGCTGACCGACGACGCCCCGCCGTCCGCACGCGAGGAAGACCACGGCCACCCGGCCAACCCCGCACGGCCGCTCGAGTCCGCGGCACAGCCGCAGACCATCGCCGCCTTCGTCACCAGCGAACCGATGCGGGCTGCGTTCGCCAAGGCGTACGGCAACAGGCTGGGCCACCGCGCCATGAACGAAACCAACAGCTGGCTCAGCGTAGAGCTGTTGCAAGCCAACCTGCATTCCATGACCAACAAACAACCGCTGGTCCTCAACTTCGAGGCGATACCCGGCGCCCGCCTGGAGGTGCACGCCTTCATCGAACCCGTCGGTACCCCCGCGAAAACACACCCGCCGACCACAGACACCGAAAACCGCGAAGCCCGCCCCATGATGCGGGCCACCGGCACGACGAAGGAAACCGAGTTCCACTTCGGGACTGAGACCGACACCACGCAGGTGCGCCAGGACGTGGTGACCTGGTCGGCGCAGCTCCCCACCCCCGGCCGCTTCCGCGGCCAAGGCGGCACCGACACGGGCCAGATAAGCGGCGGCCTGGACGGCACCTTCACTCGCGGACAAGCGGACAACGAGACACAAACCCGCCAGTGGCGGGTCCGCACGACACTGAAAAACCCTGCGCCAGGCCAGAGTTGGCACGGCCAGGTTCGGCTCCGAATCGAGATGCACACGCCCGACTCGGTCTCACCGGCCAAACTCGGGGAGCCGTTCAAGGGCGCCGTGCACGAGACCCGCGGCCGATTCGACGTGCTGATGGAGCAGTCGGAGACCAGCCCGACGACCGACTACCTGGGCAAAGAGGTGTGGGCCCCACCGCAGCGGATCTGGGGCATGCCTGCGACCGAACGCAACTCGGTCGTCAAACCAACGCTCTGGCGCTTCGGCGCAACGCCGGCCGCGGCCAGATCGGCGGCGGCGCCGGAGATTCCGCGTGGGGCGCGCAAAGAAGACACCGTTCCCTTGCGCGGGCTGGGCAGTCTGGACCGCGTCACCAACCTGGACCTGAGCGGCTTCCACGGAATGCTCGATTCGATGGGGCACAAGGCCTACGGCAGCCGCTGGAAGAACGTTCGTCCGCAGGTGTCGTCGTGGTATCACCTCAACCGCGTTCGCGGCTCGCTGGCCGCCATGTCCCAACACAGCCCCCTGAGCCGCCCGCAGTCACCGGGGCGCTCATCGGGCGGCAAGGACTCGTTCACCGCCGACTTCGAGCGACTCACCTTCCGCAAGGTGATCAACACGCTGTCCAGTCCGAGCGCCGAGCTCACCGAGGGCGTCGCGAGCACCACCGATCGCAACCGGCAGACCGCGATCCAAGTGGCTCCCGGTGGCCGGGGCGGTGATTTCAACGACAGCACCGTGTTCGGTGAAGCCCTCGGCGGCGCGAACACGACCGTCCGGGACGGCGAACGCGTGCGCAATCAGCAACGCGTGGCCGTCGCAACGAAATTCGACCAACCGATGGCACTCTTCGAGGGTTGGGTACGGCTCGACGGCACCATGACCGGCCCTCGGGCCACCGTGCACGAGTCGGGTTTGTTTCCCGTCGAGATCGCGATCCCCCTCACCGATCTGCAAGGCTCCCGCACGCACGACTCGTCGCTACCGCCGACGTTCACCCGTGACATCCCCACGGGATTCGTCGACGAGCCACGGCCCAAGCCTCCTGCCGACCCCGTGGATCAAGCGCCTCTGCCCAAAAACCCGTTCGCCCCCAACTCGATCGAACACCAGGGGATCCGGGCCGCCGCAGGCGCCCGGCAGGACCGATCGGCTGCTCCGGCTCCCTCGGCGGTGCGTCCAAAGCGGCTCGACAACCTCAGCTACGTCGTCGACCGGGACGTCCGCGACAACCCCCAGGCGTACCAGCTGATCGACAGCCCAACCGCCGACGCCCCCGCGCGCCGCGCGACAGCCGATGCGCCGAACGAAGACGAGGCCCGGGAAGCCTCGGCGCCACGCATCCCGCTTCGCCAGGGCACGGTCGAAAGCATGCTCGACGGTGAAGGGGCGGACCGCTCGACGCCGTTCGTCCCCAGCGACCGGGATGCGCCCGAAATCGGGCCGAGCCGCCAGGGCACGATCGAGAGCCGCGCCGGGCGTCAAGGCACCGTGGACAGTACGACACCGCTCCTTGGCCGTCGTCAGGGCACCGCGGACAGCGCCCCCGATCGCCGGGGCACCGCCGACGCGCCGTCATCCGAGGCACCGCAGCATCTGCTGACGGACGCCGCCGACGGCACGGCACCGCCGCAACCGCCCGAACCGGTGCGGCCACAACTGGACTGGACGACACCGGGGGTCACGGACGTGCACCGTCCCCCCGAACACGCCTTCGGACCGGCCTGGCATCCCTCCGACATGCTCGTCGGCATCGACCCCGCGAGCGGCCTGCTCGAGGCGATACGCCAAGACCTCGCCCCGGCCCTCGGCCGCTCCCTCGACGAGGCGATCGGCGGGCTTTCCCACGCGTTCGGCCCCAACATCTTGCTCGGCCGGCTGACCCACGAGTCCGGTAAGGAATGGAGTCACGACGTCGCGGTGCGGGGCGGCAAGATCACCGTCAAGGTACGCCCGGTCCGCGGCAGCGACCCCGACGACTTCGAACACATCGGTCCGTCAAAGAAATTCGAGACGGACCTGTCCACGGAGTCACAATCATCGACCGCCCACATCTACGGCAATTCGCTGCGAACGGTGGCAGGCGCGCGGATCCAGATTCCCGTCCCGCACGGCTCGGTCAGCGCGCAAATCACGCACACCTCGTCGGTGCGCCCCCGGGAAGACGTCTCGGGCCGGGCCGACCAGGGCCTCGGCCACCTGAGCAACGTGGACTTCCCGAACTTCACGGGCGAGATCGAACACCGGGTACCCGCCAGGGTGCGCACGACGGAGCCGCACGACCTGTTCCGCCAGCCGATCCGCTTTCACATCAGCTACGAACAACACGTCGTCGGCAGAAAGGTGCCGGGCGTTCCCGAAGCGCCACAACCGGTGCGGCTCAGCGGCACCTTCTCCTACCCGAAGGAAACCCCGACCCTCGTCGGCGGCGACCGTGAACGCGATCTGCCCGCGCCGGGACGACGCGTCGAGCTCGCCGTCGACCAGGCTGTGGTGAAAATCCGGCCACATACCGGCCGTGACTCGACGGCCGCCTCCGGCGGTGAAGGCGAAAGCCGGTCTTCGGGAGAGGATTTGGTGGCCACCCACATCCTCGACTCGATGACGTCCCAAGGCAGCGCGGTATTCGGGACCGCGTGGCCACAGGTACGCGCCGAACTCGCAGAACACCTCACAACGATGACCGTTCAACGGGCGCTGGGTGATTACAGCCGGGGCGGCACCAAGACGGTCCACCTCAACTCGGTGCGTGGCGGTCAGATTGTGCTCGGCGCCCGCCTCGACAGCTTGAACGCCACGGACTCGAAGCCCACCACCGAGTTCTACAGCGGCGGCCAGCAGTCGGTGGGAGCGGGTGTTTCCAACATCAAAGCCAGCGCCTGGCAGGGCTACGTTCAGGCCCAGGCAGACATACTGCCCGGCCAGCACCCCGTGAACATCTCGGCGCTGGGCCGCCTGACCGGCGGCATCGGCAACGAGACCGTCGACGCGCGAACGCACAATTCGGCTGTCGGCAATGTCTTTCGCAAGAAGGTTCCCACGGTGACGCATGTCGGCGTGGCCACCCTCACGGTCGACATGAGTCGGCCGACCGGTCTCTTCGGTATCGGCGGTGGTCGCGTCAGCCACGTCGGCACAGCACGACTCGACTTCATCACGCGGGAATCGCCGACCGACGCGCAAGACCACCCGGTGTACGCCCCGCGCGACGGCATTATCGGCAACGACGAACGGCGAGACGCCGTCGCACCTGCCGACCAGACCGGGCTACCGTCCCACGGGTTCAGCCGTGACACCATCATCCGCAAAATCACCAACGGTGCCGACGTTCGCAAGCACGTCGTGGAAAACCTGTCCGCGCTGAAAATCCCCGATATCAGCAAGCACCTGGACGACTACCTGACCGACACCCGCCTGGCGAGCAAACTGGGCGAGATGACCCGAGCCGACGGTGACGTGGAGCTGCTACGGCGCGGAAATCTGCGCATCACCGCCCGCGCCGCCGTCCGAGAACTCAACTTCCAGGAGATCGAACACGAAGGCGGCAACGCGTACGTCCTCAACGACGTGACTCGCAGCCGAAATCATCAACCCATCAGGACCCGTGAGGCCGGGGGTCGGGTGATGTTCGGTCCACACTGGCGGTCCGAAGACCTTCAGGGCAGCCTGCTGGCCGGTGCTGGCATCACCGGCCGACAGCGCCAAGCCCCGATCTCCAGCCAGGCGGCCCGAGTCTCGGCCAACGGGAAATTCCCCCGCGCCTACGCCGTATTCGACGCCACCACGGAAATGTCAGTGACGGTGACCTACGCGGGTAAAGCCCACGAAATCCCTCCCGTCGAGGTTCGCGGCCCAATCCTATTGCCCCAGAATGAAACCCACCCCGTCGCCCTCGAACCCGATCACGCCCCGGCGGAACAGCAACCGCCACCGCAAGCGGACCCCGCGGCCCTCGCGCCCGACCACGGCGGCGGGAATCCCGTTGGCGCAGGCGTCTCGAACTCACCGACGGAGATAGCGTTGTCCGCGGCCGTTCATCGCGAGGACGCCGACGTCAACGTGCAAACGCCCGAACTATCGGCGGCCCCGCAGCAGCCCGGTCCCACGGCCGATGCAAAGACGCTCGCACCGGATCCCCCAAGCGACAACGACCGCCGTGACGACGCGCAGCCGCCGAGTCGCCCGACTGCGGAGTCAACGCGCAGCGCTGCGCCACGCCCCGACGTCCCCGATGACGCAACAGTGGTAGTGACGACGCCGTTTGACGAATGGCGGCGGTTCGAGGCGGCTGATCCCGGGCGAGCCCAGGCCGTTCTGCAGGAAGCTGTGGCCAGGCTGGAGCGGGTCGGAATCGACGACGGAGCGCAGGCGATTCAGCGGGTCTATGCCGCGTTGCCTGATGTCGAGCGCCGCCTCAATAGTGTCGACCTGGCGGAGATTCTGTCGCGGCGGGTGGCGACGGGTCAGTCGTACCCGGCCGGCAAGGGCGGCGCCCGGGGCGGACAGGCACACCCCATGGTGGACCAGGTTCTGCAGAACCTGGAAAGGGCTCGGGATGAAGGCCGGCTCACGACCAGCGAGATGACGGGTCTCGCTCTGCTTCTTGACGAGGTTCCTTCGATCAGCACGCGCCAATTCGACCGGCTGACCGCTCTGGGCGCGCAGGTCCCGGACCGATTGCGGCCGGTCGCGGGCCGGAGCAACGCCACGGCGGGACCGTCTCGACTGGGGGGCAACACAGCAGCAGGAACATCCCGGCTCACGGGAAACGCCGGCTTACCGGTGGCGCGACACCGGGAGGTTCACCCTCAATCATCGCGCGCCACAACCACTTCAGCGCCGAAGCGGATAAAGACCGAAGACGCCGCGGCCAGCGGCGAACACCCATCCTCCAGGGGCGGTGCGGCCGAAAGCTCCACCTCGAAGGGCAAAGGTAAGGCCCCGGCAAGCAAGCGGACTCGCGACGAGCGTGACGCGGGCCCCGCTGCCGCGACGAAGCGGCCGAAGCCGCCACCCGCCGACGGCGAAGAGCCGCCGTCGGGCGCCCCCGGCGACGACACCCCGATGACCGCCAGGAAGCTCGAGCAGATGCTTGTCGCCCTGCAGGAGCGGCTACGCGCCAATCCTCGTTCCGAGCGCGGCGCGCGCACGGACATCGCCAGGCAGTTTGAAAGCCGGGGCGCGTCGCAAACGCGGATCAATACGACCGCCACCTGGCTCAGCGAGAAATCGTGGCGAGAGGTCAAAAGGAATTTCGCGGGTCGGCTCAGTGCCCTGCCGGACTATGAGGAGCACCGGGCTGCCATCCAAGACCTGTTGAACAGCCTGGGGCTCTTCGAGGGACAACTTCCCGAGCCGACGACGCAGACAAGATCGATCTATACCGCCGCGGATTTGGTCAGCGTGTTGCATTCGCTTATCGACTTGCGCAGCGAGCCCGCGTCGCCGCGAAGGGGCAGTGTCTTCCGAACGCTGGCCGAACGAACCGGGCTCCCCGAACGGCCAATTCAGCGGTGGATCAACGCGAATGGATCCCTGAAGATTCCGACCGAGCATCTCAGCCGGCTGCCGCGCTACGCCGCACACCGCGAGCAGTTGCGAGACGCCTTCACGCGACTGGAAAATCACGACGTCGCCTCGCACCTCCCCGAGCCAGGCGATCCAGCCCTGACCGACCGGGTCACCGCCGAAACCATTGCGGGCGCGCTCCGAAGGCTGGCCGAGGACCCGCGGGCCTCCATGCCGGCAATCAGCCGCGCCCTTGGCATCGGGGAGCAAACGCTCGGGGACTATGTCGCGCCCGGGCACGGTGGTCTTCGCAACCGAGAGGTTCCGCAGCACCTGACGCGGCTGCCCGATTACGCGCAATGGCGGGATTCGATCGCGAGCTCACTGATCGCCATGGGTCGAGGTGTGCAGGCGGCGGAGTTGCCGACGACGATCAGGGCTCAAGACTTCCTCAACGTCTTCCGCACGCATCAGGCACAGGTCGCCGATGCGATAGCTCGGATGCGGCGTGACCCCGCGTTGTCGGCCCACGACGCCGCACGAGCAGCCGGGGCGCCATGGGGTGCATTTGCCATCGCGGTCGGCGCCGGACCCGCGATCCGGGACCGGGCGGACATCGAAAACAGGCTGCACAACCTCTCGCCGCTTCAGCAGAGGGGGGTCGCCGCGCTCGTCGAAACTCTCAACCGCCTCGCGCTGGGCACCGAAAGCGCCGACGGTCCCATGGTTCCGATAACGGTTCGTGGAGGGATGTACGCGCCGGACCGCCGCTTCGTCGTCGCTCGCGGCCCGGACGAATCGGCGCCCGGTTCCCAGGTGGCACAGCTGTACGCGCGAAACCCGGAATTGGTGCGCGATCCGCGGTCGTTCGAACATGACCGCTCGGCGCAGCTACTGCGTTGGGTGTCAACGGTATTGCGGCGTCGCTTCGCGTCGTCCGGGGAGGTGCAGTCCTACTTCGACCGTGAGCAGCGGACGTTGTATGTGTCGTCGAACACCTATGCGGGGAACCGAGCGATACGGGAGTTCTTGACCGACTCCCCACTGGGTGATGCTTTGGATCTGCCGCCGGAGCACCAACCGACGAGCAGGGAGACGCGCCACTGGCGCAAGCTGCGCAATGCGATGTCGCGGTCGACGGCGAACGGCGACGGACTGGTCGACGAGATCGTGGATGCGATCCGGCAGGGCCGCGTAAGCGTTCCGGACGGTCGTTACCGAGACGATGACCGGACCGTTGAGCTACATGCCGAGCGCCGAATCCAGGAGGAGCTACAACGTCAGGACCGCCCCCTCGACCTGCGGCTGCTTGCGGGCACCATGCGGGCCTGCGCTCAATGCGCCGCCGCCCTCGGATTCGACGACCAGCGATCCCGCGGCCCATTCTGGATGACCCACGGCGCCAACGCGTTCCTGCCGACGGACCAGATCCTCCAAAACAACCTCAGCGGCCGCGTCGGGACCTCCGCCACCAGGGACCGGAGCGGCCGAATCACCGCCGATCACAACACCGACAGCGACACGGATGCCGACACCGACGACGAGTCGATTCCCGGCGGCGCCGAGAAAAAGGCCGACTAGGGCCAGATGGGTTGCGCAAACTTGGCCGACACGGCACCGGCCAATTCGAGATAGGCCTGCGCCGTCGCCGGCCTGAGCAAGGCGAAGTCGAAGTCGGCGCCCTCGGCCAGATGGGGCTCGAACGGGATGACGTGGATCGACTCGCAGCGCGCTTCGAAGTGCTCGACGACCTTGTCCAATTTCAGTGCCGCGGAGCCGGGTTTGGACGCGCTGAAAACGACGTGCGCGCTGCGCACCAGCCCTGCGTGACCGTGTTGACTGAGCCAATCCAGTGTCGCCGACGCGCTGCGGGCCGCGTCGATGGACGGCGAACTCACCAGAACAATGGCGTTGGCCAAGTCCAGCACGCCGGCCATCGCCGAATGCATGATCCCGGTGCCGCAGTCAGTCAGGATGATGTTGTAGTAATGCCGGAGAATGTCCATGGTCTGGCGATAATCGGTCTCGCCGAAGACTTCCGCCACTGCGGGGTCTTGCTCACTGGCCAGCACCTCCAGCCGGCTCGGCGCCATGCGGGTGTGGTTGCGGACATCCGCATAACGTCGAATCCGGTTGTCCCGCAACATGTCTCGCACCGTCGACGATGTCGAGGTATCGAGCACCCGTTCGCCTAGTGTGCCGCGATCGGGGTTGGCGTCGACGGCAATGACCCGGTCGGTCCGCACCATCGCCAAAGCCGAACCCAACCCTATGGTGGTCGTGGTTTTCCCCACCCCGCCCTTGATCGACAGCACCGCAATCCGGAAGTCACCGACAATGGGGGTGCGGATCTGCGCGAACAACTCCTCGCGCTCGCGTTCTTTGCGCGACATACCGGGATTCACCCGTCCCCCGGTGATCCGGTACACCACCTGCCGCCAACCCGACGACGGAGCGTCGGGATGGCGGGTCAGCACCTCAGCTTCGTCGAGTGACGGTGCCACGCGGTAGGTCGGCGCGGTGTCGGGACGAGGCGATGGGTGCCGATGTTCCTGCCGGTCGGGCTGGTCACGAGAGTGCCGCGGTCCGGCCGTCGTTCGTGGACCGTGGTGGTGGCCCGCGGGAGGTTGCCCCGGCATCTGTTCGGGGGACGCCAACCATGGCGGCAGGCCCTGCCATCCGGGCAGCAGCGGCGGTGGCAGCCCGGGAGGCCACCCCGGCGGGGGACCCTGCCAGCCCGGCTCGGGCAGCGGCAGCCCCGGCGGCCACCCCGGGGGCGGTACCGGGGCGTCGGTGGGATGCGCACCCCGGTGCGCGGGCGGCTCGTCGCGCGCGGCGGGCGTGGCCTCGTCACCCGGAACATGTTGCGTCTCATCGTGTGCCGCATCGAAGTCCGGGGTCACTGAAGGGGTCGACCTCTGCCAGGGCGGTGCGGCCATGCGTCGGATCGGGCGTGGGTCCGCGGTCTCGTCGGGCACCGGCTCGCCAGCGGATGCCGGGTGCTGGTGAGGTTCGCGTGCGTCGACAGCACCGTCGTCATGCTCTGCCGGCGTGAACTCGGCGGGTGTCGCGGCCTCGTCTGCGGGAACGAGGCCAGCGTCTATGTCCCCGGGATCGCGGTCCTGTTCGGGGCGCATCGCGTCGATCGATTCGGTTCGATGCTCGTCCCGTTGCGACCGCCGCGCCGCCATCTGTGCCATCAGACGAGCGGCTCTGCCTTCGACCTCGTCGAACTCGTCCGCCGGATCCGGACCGTGCTCGAACGGATCGTTCATGGACACTGTCGCACCTCGACTTTCGGCGCGGCGCCGTTCACCAGCGGCGTCGCCTTCACTGTTGGCTTTCCGTTGCGCCCTTGCCCAGCACACGGTTCAGGGCCATGGTGATCCCGGCCAGGGTCACGCAGGCGGCCACGACGATCAGCGCGACGTTGCGTCCTCGACGGTTAGCCGGCTGCGGCGCGGGCGGTCTGCTGATCGGCCGGGCGGCAAATGGAGCCCGCCCGGTTCCTGGCGGCACGTCATAGGTCAACGCCGCGACCGGGTCGATCACCCCGAAGCCGGTTGCCGCGTTGGGGCCGGCCCCCGGGGTCTGCGCGGTGCGTTTAATCCGTTCCATCACCTGCCCGGCTGACATCTCGGGAAAGCGGGCGCGGACCAAAGCAACCAGACCGGACACGAACGGAGCGGCGAAGCTGGTGCCGTTGACCGCCACCAGGCCGTGCTGCGGATCCTGCCAGGCGTTCATCAGCCCAGAGCCGTTGGGATTCAAGGACGTCAGTTGCTCGCCGGGGGCGGCCAGACTCACCCACGGTCCATGCAAGGAGAAATCACTGGGCTTGCCGTCCGGTGCCACGGCGCCGACGGTCAGCACATAATCCCGAAACCATGCCGGGCTGGTGATCGTGCGCACCGAACGCCACGCATCGGCGAGCGGAAGGTTTGGATCGCGCGCCTCGTTCTGGGCGCTGCACAGCCCTTGAGCGCTGAGATTTCCCGCCGCCGCGACCACCACGACGTTTCGCTCGAACGCGTACCGAACGGCCTGCCCGACGGCCGCATCATCCAATGCCGCGCCCACGGGTGCACACGCCGCCTCGGACAGGTTGATCACTGTGGCGCCGACATCCACCGCGTGAGCGATCGCCAAGGCCAGCGTGTGCGTGTTGCCGTACCCCGGCGATACCGCGTTCGGGTCGTTTTGGGCGGATCCACTTCCCTTGACCGAGTACAGGTCACTGTTTTGGCGGATCGACAGAATGGTCGCCTCGGGTGCCACACCGGCGAACCCATCGTCGGGACTGGGGGCCGCAGCGATCAGTCCGGCCACCAGCGTGCCGTGTGCATCGCAGTCGACCAGGCCGTCCGTCGACGACACGTAGTCGCCACCGGGCTCGAGCGCACGCAGCCGCGGATTGGGCGCCACACCGGTATCGATCACCGCCACCTTCTGACCGGCTCCTCGCGAAAACCGCCAGGCGGCAGAAAAATTGAGCATGACGTCGGAGCTGGGGCGCTGTTCGAACCGGCTGCCGGGAACTACCGCGCCGATCCCGCAGGCGACCTTCTGCTCGGTCGGCTCCGGTGGCGCGACGGGACCCACGGGCGGCCCGCCAGGGGGCACCAGCGGCGGCTCGATGGCCACCGCGGACGCCGGTGCGAGGGCCGTCGCGGCTATGAACAGCACGCCCGCAAGGGGCACCACCCGCCGCTTCACGCGCCGCTCAATCGGTCGTAGGCGCCGATCACCCACAAAGCCAGCGGTATCAGCGCAGCGGTCAGCAGGTAAGTCGAGTAGTCCAGCATCGTCTTCAGCCGCTGGGACCCGGGGTGAGCGCGTATTCCGAGGACCGAGAGGCCGGCGATCAGCGTGAGCACGATCACCCACCCTGCCAGCGACTGCAATCGGCTACCGCCCTGCGCCAGAATACAACTCAGTGCCGCCAAGCCGCCCGCGGGAACGGCCAACCCGGCGCGTTCCAGGGCGGTACCGGGGCGTTGAACGTAGCATCCCAGCGCGGCAGCGCAGGTCCACGCGAACGCGAGATCCGACCATGCGGGGGTGCCGCGAGCGGTGAGAACTACCGCCACGCCGAGGGCGGCGGTGACGGCCAGGCCGGTATAGAGCGCCGAACGCGTCAAGGTTTCCGATCTGCTGCGGGACCACACATCCTGCTCATCGACCGCGCCCGGGCCCCCGTCGCCTTCCGTGCCGCGTCGGCGCCGAGCGGCACGGGCGAAGCGCACCGGCAGGCGCGGCACCAGGCGGCAGCCCAACGTGGTGAACACGGCCAGCAAGCTAGCCGTCACGCCGACGCCGGCGCCGGCCGTGTGTGCGGCCAGCGCGAGGGCAGCGAACCCGGAAATCACGCCGGCGCTGAGATAGCCCCAGTGCCCGGTGCCGATGACGCGAAACAGGGCGCCGGCCAAGAGAACAAGCGCTGTGCATCCGCTCGCCAACGCATAACCACCCCACCCGCGCAACGCCAGCCAGCCGACTGCCGCCGCGACAGGCAGTGTCGCCCACCCCAACGTCGCGCCCACGTCGGACTGGTGGTGTGAGCGATGGGCCAAGGCCGCGGTACCGGCGAGCATCAGCGCCGTGACCACAGCCAACCCCAGCAGCACCGCCCGGTGCGGGGCGAAAATGGGGGAGAGCAAGAAGTAGACCCATACCGCGGTGCCGAGGTAGACACCGGCGAACGTCATCACGCGGGCCGCCCGCCAATCCCACGCAGCGCTACCGGTTTTGTTCAGGCGCGCTGCGGCATCCACCACGTCGTCGTACAGCGTCGGCGCGCACAACGCGCGCTCGGCGGTCAACCGCAGCAGCTCGCCCTCGGCGACGCCGGCTTGGCGCAGCGTGCGGTCCGCCGGCAGCGCCGCCGTGCCGTCGTGACGGGTCAGCACCCAGACGTCGTGTCTGGCCTCCGCGGGCTCGTCGAGTGAGTCGGTGTTGACGCCGTCACGCAGCCTCGCGACCTTCACCAGCTCCAGGGTCAACCCGGCGATCGGCACGTCCAACGGCAGTGACACGTCGACCTGAGTCCGGCTGCACAGGAACGACACTCGCACCCGCTCCGGCACGGGCGAGATCGTCGCGGCGTGCCCACGACCACGGGGGTCGGTCATCGGTCCGGTGCCCACGACAGTTGGATCACGTCGCTGCGGACCGTTCGGGAGATCAGCATGCCGCGCCCCGGCGGCATCAGCTGGGCTTTGTAGCCGAACAGCGCGCCTTCCTCCTTGGTGCCGCTCATCACGAGACCGTGGCACGACAAATCCCTGAGCCGCCCGACGATCGGATCCATCAGGGCCCGCGCCGCTCCGCCGATACGTCGGGTGACGACGACCCGCAGACCGATGTCTCGTGCCTGGGCCATGTATTCGACGATCGGGGCCAGCGGGTGGTTCAAAGAGCCACCCGGAATCAGGTCGTAGTCGTCGATCAGCACGTACAGATCCGGGCCGTGCCACCACGACCGCTCCTTGAGCTGCTGCTGGGTGATGTCACTGGGCGGCAACCGATCCTGCAGCGACGCGCCCAGCGCGGTCATCAACTCTCCGCAGGACTGCGCGGCCGTCGCGTATCCGCCGAGGTATTCGTTCTCGACGGCACCGAGCAAGGTCCGGCGGAAATCGACCAGGATGATCTTGCACTCCTGAGGCGAGGCGTTCTCCATCAACCCCTGGGCGATGTTGCGCAATAACGCGGTCTTACCGCATTCACCGTCACCGAAGACCACCATGTGTGGCTGGGCGTCGAAATCGAGTACCACGGGCGCCAATTCGGACTCGCTGAGACCGATCGCAACCTTGGCCTTGCTCAGTGCACCCGCCCGCCGGGCGGCCTCGACGACAGCGTCGCGGCCGACGTTGTGCGGCAGCATCCGCACCCGCGGCGCCTCCCGGTCACCGTAGAGCTGGCGCACCGCCGCGCAGGCGTCGGCCACACCGGAGGGCAGGTCCTCGACGTCGGAGCTGGAGTCCAGGCGCGGCAACCCGATCAGGATGTGTAGGCGTTCGGGGCTCATGCCGCGGCCGGGCCGCCCGACCGGCACAAGCTCGGCCCACTTGCGGCCGACGTCGCTGTCGACCGGATCGCCCATCCGCAACTCCACGCGGGTGCCGAGCATGTCCTTGACGGCCGGGCGGATCTCCATCCAGCGACTGGCGGTGATCGCCAGGTGGATGCCGTACGACAGGCCCTGGATCGCGATGGCCTGCAACGCAGGTTCCAACAGTTCGAAATCGCTTCTGATGGTCGCCCAGCCGTCAACCACGAGCACGACGTCGCCGAAGTGGTCGTGGCTCAGCGGGTCTCGGGCGGCGACCTCCGGCGGCATGGCCGCCAGTTGCGCCTTGCGCTGGCGGAAGTCGCGCATCGATTCGATTCCCAGATCGCGGAATCGCAACTCGCGCTCACGCAGCAATCCGCTGACCTCGGCGACCGTGCGGCGGATGCGATCGGCGTCCATGCGGCCAGCGACGCTGCCGACGTGGGGGAGGGTGGTCAGGCTGCCCAGGGTGCCGCCACCGAAGTCCAGACAGTAGAACTGCAGCTGTTCGGGAGTGTGCGTGGCCGCCGCGGCCATGATGAGCGTGCGGATCGCCGTCGATTTGCCCGACTGCGGGCCGCCCACCACTGCCACGTTGCCCTGGGCCCCGGACAGGTCGACCACCAACGCATCGCGGCGCTGATCGTAGGGGCGGTCCACCACGCCGATGGGTAACCACAAGCGCCCATTGAGGTTTCCGGGGTCGTTCCAGGTCTGACTGGGCAAGAGGTGGTTGACCGGGGGACTGGCTTCCAGGGGCGGCAGCCAGACTTCGTGGGCGGGGCGGCCGTGGCCACGCAGCCTGTCGACCACCACGTCGAGCAGCGTGATTTTGCTCGGTCCGGACGCCGCCGCAGCGGGCTCGTCGACGCCCGCGTCGAGCGGGGCGACGGTGGGGACCGGATCTTTGTCGACGGGGGTGGCGGTGAAGAGCTTGGCCGCCTGCGCACCGAGCAGCGTCGTCCTGCCGGTGCGCGCCGAGAGCCGGGGACTCACGTATTCGCCCGAGACGTACGACGAGTTGAACCGGACCGGTTCGTCGGCATCGCATTTCAGGAAGGCCGAGCCCGGAACGCTGGGCAAGTGGTAGGCGTCCGGGACCCCGAGCACACTGCGGGACTCGCCGGCGGAGAACGTCTTCAGGCCGATCCGGTAGGACAGGTGCGAGTCCAGGCCGCGCAGCTTTCCTTCCTCGAGGCGCTGCGACGCCAACAGCAGGTGGATGTGCAGCGAACGGCCAAGTCTACCGATCATCACGAACAGCTCAGCGAAATCTGGCTTCTGCGAGAGCAGTTCGGAGAACTCGTCGACCACGATGAACAATGCCGGCAGTGGGTCCAACTCGGCGCCGTTGGCCCTGGCGCGTTCGTACTCGGTCACGTTGGGGAAGTTACCGGCCGAGCGCAGCAGTTCCTGGCGCCGATTCATCTCGCCGGCCAGGGCGTCGCGCATCCGGTCGACCATCGTCAGCTCGTCCTCGAGATTGGTGATGATCGCCGCGATGTGGGGCACACCGTCGAGCCCCAGAAACGTTGCACCGCCTTTGAAATCCACCAAGACCAGGTTCAGCACCTCCGGCGAGTGCGATGTGATCATCGCCAGAACTAAGGTGCGCAGGAATTCCGACTTCCCGGACCCGGTCGCGCCGATGCACAGGCCATGCGGGCCCATGCCGGCCTCGGCGGACTCCTTGATGTCCAGTTCCAGCGGTTGTCCGGACGGGGTGTACCCCACGGGGACCCGCAGGCGGCTGCGGGGTGTGAGCCGTCGCCACACGTCCTCGGGGACGATCTCGGCGGCGTCGGGGATCTTGAGCAGTGCCATCAGCCCCGGATCCGTTGCCCGGGTGTCGGATTCCAACGTGACGATGTGAGCGGCGCCGCCCAACTGGTACCGCCCGAATGCCCGCGCGGTGGCTGCCGCCTCGGCCAGCGTCAGGCGGTCCGGCGTGGCGAAACGCTCCATGCCCGCCGCGGTGCGGGCCCCGATGTCGTCGCCGTCGGCGACCAACTGCAGCCCGCGCCGCGACGCCGGCCCCTGCCGGGGGCCGTTGAGGTCGAGCACGGTCACGCTGTCGAGTCCGGCGTCGGCCACCAACCGCTCGTCGCCAGTGACCTGGCCGTCGTCGATGATCACGACCAGTTGTGGCAAGCCCTGTTTGGGCTGGGCGTTCCGGGTGAACCGGCCGCGGTCCGCGAGGTCGTTCGCCAGCGAGCTCTCCAGCAGTTCGAGCGAGGGGAACAACATCCGCATGCTCCCGCACCCGTCTCGTGCCGAGGGGTGCTGCGCCTGCGGCAGCCATTTGACCCAGCTCCAGCTGTCGTGTTCCGGGTTGGCGGTCACCAGCGCGACGTGCAGATGATCCGGGCCGTGAAAGGCGCACAATTCCAGGAGCATCGAGCGCACCAACTGCCGACCGAGTTCCCGATCGCCCTCGAACGTCACCACCGGAAAGGCGCGCAGCGACACCGCTGTTGGCAGGGCATGCACCACCGAATGCGTGGTGACGAAGCGCCGCAAGGCATTGGTCGACACCGGCTCCAGGTCTTCGGGCGGCCCGGTTTCGGGTGCCATCAGCCGGGTCGCCAGCCGGTGGGTACCCACCCCGACACGCACGTGGCAGAAGTCGTGGTCGGTGGGGCGGCGCTCCCACATGCGCCGCGTACCGGCCACATCGATGAGGGTCCGCGGGTCGGGATGACTCCACTCCAGCGCGGCGCGCTGTGCTTCCCCGGTGGCGTTCGCGTCGTCGCGCAGGCCGGCCAGGTAACTGAAGAAGTCCTTGCGTTCTTCGTCGAGTTCGGCCGCGGCCTTGCCCACTCGGCCGCTGCCGCTCATGAACATGCCGGCCACCGACATCACCATCATCATCGGAAAGATCAGGAACGTCGGATTCCGGCTGACGTCGCGTCCGCCGACCGTGATCATCAACGCGATCATGCCGACGCTCGCAACGACCATCATCAACGGCATCAGCTTGCTCAGCAGGCTGCCCGGAATGAGGCGCGGCACGTCCGGAGGGGATTGAAGGGCGACCTCTCCGCCGGGCATGCGCGGCGGCGCGACACGGAGGCGACGGACGAAACCTTGCCTGCCCAACCTAACTCCTGTGCCTCTGGCCGCTCGGCAAAACGAGCCTGTCCACGTAGCGTAAACAGTATGCGTCGAGACCCGGGTTGCGCGCGATGACGGAAGCACCTTCGTTGGTAGACCTCGACGCCGAAGCGTCCGAAGGGCAAGAGCTGAGCCGGATCACAGTTCTGGTCGGCGAGCTGCTGGTCGACGTCGGAGTGCCCGACCGGGCCGGCGTCTCGGCAATCGTCAACGACGTCATCGAACTGATCAACGAGCGAATGCCCCTGCACGGTTCAAAGATCGAATTCGATAATCCCGAAGGGAAGTGGACGCTCGCGCGCCTCACGGGTGACGCGATCGATCCCCACCGTTCACTCGCCGAAGCCGATGTCCACGACGGTGAGATCCTGGTGGTGCGCGAGGCCCGGGCACCCGCGTCGTCGTCTCTGGTCGACGACCTGACCGGGGCGAGCGCGACCGACGGACCGCGCCGCAGTTGGTTTGCTGAGCAACGTTGGACAGCAGGGTTTTTCGGGATGAGCGTCGCCCTGTCGGCGGGGACGGTGGCCATGCTCGTGGGCAGTGGTTCCGCCGCTGGATGCGTCGCGGGGGTGCCGTTGCCGGCGCTGGGGGTGCTCGTCGCCGGCATCGGTGCCGCGCTCGGCGCGTTCGTGCTGCGGATGCGTTCCGGCGATTCGCCGACGGCCACCTGGTTGGCGGGTATGTCGCTGTTGCTGGTCTTCGGGGGGTCGCTGCAGGTGGTGCCGGACGCCCGCGGCGTTTCGGCCCTGGCCATCGCGTTGGCGCTGACGGCTGTGGTCGCCGTCGCGCAACTCGTGCACTCCCAGCACGGCCGCGCGATCTACGCCACCGTGATTGCGGTTGCCGTGCTCGGGGTGCCCGTCGCCCTCGCGTGCGCACTGGCGCACCCCAATCCGCGGGCCCTGGGCGCGGTTTCGGCGTCCGCCGCCGTCGTCGTCGTGTACTTGGCACCCCGGATCGCGATCATGGTGGCCAGGTTGCCGGTGCCGCGGGTACCCACCGCCGGTGAGCCGCTGGACGACATCGAAACGCAGGGCGGCACCGCGGTCGAGGGCGTGAACGCCGTGGGTAAGCAGGTCATCCCGACGGAGGAAGGCATGGCCGACCAGGTGCGGCGGGCCCGCGATCACCTGACCGGCCTTGTCGCGGCGGCCGCGACCCTAGCCGCGGTCGGCTGTTATCAGGCGCTCGATGTCGGCAATGGATTCTTCTGGCAGGGAACGGCGTTCGGCTTCGCCGTAGCGACGGTGTTGTGTTTGCGGGGTCGCAGTCATCACGACCTGGTCCAGTCCGCCGTGTTGATCGGTGGTGGCCTGGTGATCGTGCTGATGGTCATCGTGAAGACGGCGACCCGGGTCCCGGGCTGGCAGGTGAATGCCGCCGTTGCGCTCGTCGCCCTGACGGTGCTGTTGGTGCTGTGCGGCTTGGTCGCGCCGCGGCTCGAGTTCTCACCGGTGATGCGGCGCCGGGTGGAAATCCTCGAGTACGCGGCGATCGCGACGGTCCTTCCCTTGGCTTGCTCGATCACCCGCCTGTACGGCATTTTTCGCGAACTCCGGGTGTGACCGTGCGAGCCGTAAGCTCTCACGAGATTGGTTATGGGTCGCACCGAGTCGAATTCGGTGGTCGCCGGCTCGCGTTCGCGCTCCAGCGTCTTGGGCGCAGGTGTCTCACGGTTTGGGCGGGCTGATCTGCTGTCCCGCCGGGTCTGCCGCTATCCCGTCGTGGACGATCAACGCGGCCTGCTGGGACAATTCGGGCCCGGGCGGAAGTAGCTTCAGCACCGGCCACGGCGCAGTGCGGGGCGTCTCGTCGGTGCCGCCGGGAGCCTTCGCTCCGACGAGCCCCAGCGCCGAAGCTGCGGCCGCGTCGGCGACGTGGAAGCGCACGCCGACATCGTTGACGTAGAACAGCTGTCCCAACGCTCGGCTGCCGGACTCGTCGGTGGCGGCCCGCACGTATTGGCCGGTGCCGGGCGAGAGGTACACGCCGTCCAGGCCGGGCCCGCCGCCGTCGGCGGTGGCCAGGCGCACGGGCTGCGCGTTCTCCGGTAGTGGGAGGCGGTTTCCGATCAACAGGCGGGTGCTGGGCGCGGCCGCGGAGTCGTTGCGCTGCCAGGACATACACGCCACTCGATCCGGGTCGGCGTGGATGAACTGCGGGGGAGTCGCGGGATAGCGGTCCACGCGCAGACTGTGCACGATCGGTGACGCGCTGACCAGCGCCGGGGAGATGCCGATGGGCTCGGTCGCCGTGGGCTTGCTGTAGCGGATGATGTCGGCGGTGGCCGCGGTGATGGGCTGCAGCCCCTCCGGCAGCGCCACGTACAGCTGTTCGCCGCGAGAGTCCACGGCCCGCAGTATCGAACCCACCCGGTAGGAATCCGGTAGGTATCCGGTGGGCGCCCCGGTGTCCTGAATGTCGATCGGCAGGATCGGGTCGACCAGCGGGAACGCGTTCAACAGCCCCGGTGAGACCTCGCGGATCTCGCCGTCCCCCAGATGAAGGGCGTTGCGCAGGGCGGAATCTGCGGGATCGATCGCCGCACGCACTCCGTTGTACAAAAGATAGGTGGTGTCACCGGACTTGGTCAGCATCATCTGGTCGGGGGAGGCGACGCGCACACCGTCGCCCAGGACAGGGTTGTTGCCCAGGACGGTCGTCTCCACCGGCGAGATGCGGGCCGGCTCGGTGACGGCGGGCGGTTGCATCGAATCACACACCGCCCACGACGAGGTCGACGAGTCGTCGGGGCCGTGGATGCTGCTGGGTCCACCGACGACGCCGACCACCGGTCCCAGCGGGACAGAGTTGAGGAAGTTGTCGTCCACTTGCTTTGGTGCGTCGCTCTTTCCGACGATCAAACGGGCCGACGCCAGATTCAGCACGGGATGCAGGCGGTCACCGATCCGCACGAACATGGTGCCATTAGACTTGCTGAGCATGATCGTCGCGTCGCCGAAATTTGGCGTCGGCCTGAAGAACGCGAGGACGCCCGCGCCTCCGCAGATGAGCACGGCGACGACCACCCCGACCAGCAGCGCCCGCATCTGCCCCCGCATCGGGTCGTGGATCATTCGGGAATCGGCGCGGATGAGCGCGTGCTCCAAGCGGCGGACCAGAAGTCGATACCCATTGACCTGCGCGCGTGTGGTCACCTGCGCCGGCATGGCGGCCCCTCTCGGCGTTCGAGGGAATGTTCAACGACGCGTTCAGCTTACCCGGGCCCGTGCGAGCCTCGCCGAGACGCCAAACCTGTTGCGGCGCAGCCCAGGGGGCCGCTGATGACAGGCGCGACGCGACGGCGGCTGGGGCGACGAAGGGCGTCGCCGGGACTCGTCGCCACGCGGGCGATCTTGCCGCAACGCGTCCTGCCGCTGACCGATGTGCTGACCGTGCAGGCCGTTGTGGTGGCGGGGATCGGCGGCGGGTTGCTGATCGACCGACCCGGCTGGCGCGCGGTCGCCGCGGGCTTCGTCGTCGCGCTGCTGTGCGTGGTGCCGATCCGTGGACGGTCGATGCCGCGCTGGGCGGCTGAGCGGCTGGGCTTCGTTTTCGATCGGTGGCGCCGCAAGCGCCGGCGCGGCCCATCGGAACCGTTCGACGCGAAGGCGTCCGACGGTACGCAGATCGGATTTCACTGGGATGGCAAGACTTTGCTGTCGCTGCTGCGCATCGATCAGAATCCTCAAGCGATCACCGTGATGGAGCCCGCGTTGACGGTAGCGGGCGAATCGGTCGCCATGGAGGTCTTGGCGGAATGTCTTCGCCAGTTCGACATCCGCCTGGATTCCATCGATGTGATCTGCCGCGGTGTCCGTTCACACGGCAACGGCCACGTGGGTGCGGTCTACGACGCTGTGCTGGGCCCGCTACCCGCGGTCGCCGAACGTGCGGCGTGGGTGGTGGTCCGGATGAACCCGACGGGCTGCCCCGACGCGGTGCGCCGCCGAGGTAGCGGGCGGGACGCGATCATGCGGACCGCGGCTACCGCGACCCGGCGGGTGGCCAATCGCCTTTCGGATGCGGGGGTGCGGGCCCACATCATGACCGCCGCCGAAATGACCAGGGCGGTAACCGAGTTGTCCGACGGGTTGGACGTCACCGACATCGGTGAGAGCTGGCTGGCCTGCCACGCGGGCCGCTTCGAGCTGCGCAGCTTCTCCATCACGCCGGCGTTGTTCACCACGGCGGGGCTCGAGTCGTTGTGGACCGTCCCGAGTCATTCGACGACCCTGTGTGTCACGCTGCGCCGCAATGAAAGTGACGACGTCCTGCAGCTTCGCGGGCTGGTGCGGTTCGGTGTGCAGGGACGGATTCGGGTGGACCTGCCCGGCCTGGAGGAGCTACCCGGTAGGCAGTACGCCGCGCTGCTGTGCAGCCTGCCAGTGCCCCCGCCGCGCCGGTCGGTCCAGCGGTGGGTGGTGGGCCGCGGGGCCACTGCGTTGCACGGCCTGACATTGCCCACGTCCGGTTGCGGCCAGCTGGTGGGCGCCGACGAACATGGTCGCGCGGTGGCGTTGCCATTGTTCGGGCCGCGAGTTCAGCGGGTGGAGATGTGCGGCACGCTGCACCTGGCGCAGCAGGTGGTGTTGCGATCGTTGGCCTTGGGCGCGGGCGTGCGGGTCCGGACCAGCCGGCCGGCCGCGTGGCAGGTGATGGCGGATCAGGTCGGCGACCGTCATCTGCTGCGCGTCAACGACAACGGCAACGGAGCGGTGGCGGCGCCGGCCGGCCCGTCGCGCCCCTTCGCCGTCGAGATGTTTGACGGCCCTTCCGAACGGACCGTTCCGGACGGGGTGACGACGATGGTGGTCCGACCGGTGCACGCCGAGCCGTCCCGACGAGCAGATGTGACCCTGCAGCTGCTCGATCACGATCACGACCTCGTCCGGGTGGCTACCCGGACGGAATCGGCGGTGGTCACGATGGTGGCTACCGACGACGAAATGCGGTACCTCAAGTCGTCATTGGATGCGTGACAGACTCGTGTGGACGGTGCTGGCGATCGATCGATCAGGGGAGCGACCATGACCAACACACCGGGCCCGTCGGCGCGCCAGCCTTACACCACCGCCTACGGTTGGTATCCCGCGCCGCCCGGTGCGAAAACGCAGCGCCCGGACCAACGGAGCAGAGCGCTGTGGGCCGCCGTCGCGGTGCTGGGCGCCGCGACCTTCGGGGTGAGCGTTGCCGCGCCGGTGGCTTCGGGGTACCCGATGCGGCTCAGCGTGTTCGCGGCGGTGGTGGCTGCCGTAGGGCTGCTGCCGGGTCAGGGGGACCGGGGCTGGATCGTCGTGGCGCTCGCTGCCACCGGCTTCGGCGATGCGACCTGCAGCTGGGTCACAGGCGGCATCCCCAACTGGGCGGTGACGGTCGTCATGGTGCTGACCGCGCTGCAGTCGCTCGCCGCGGCCGGTGCGTTGCTCCACGAAGGCCGGGCCACGTACACCAAAGATGCTGCGACACACGACTATTCCGCCTACGCGCAGCTGACCCAGCTGTATCAGGCTTATGCGGCGCACTACCAGCAGCCGCGGCCGGAATCCCAGGCCGCTGCGTACGCCACGGCGGCCGGCCAGGCCGAAGCGGCCGCCCGCGGCGCCGATGCGGCGCAGGAGTCGTTTGCGGACCTGCAAGCCAGGTACGCCCGGCACGGTGTGGGCGCCACCGAGCAACCTGCCCGGGGCTCGAGCGGCGTGCAGTCGGTAGCGCCCGCGGCCGCCCCGGGAGTGCCCGGGGCGAATCACGTTGCCTCGGAGCCCGGGTCGTATCACGCGCGGCGGCAAGCCGTCGACCAAAGCGCTATCGAGCCCACCGGTCCCTAGCTGCGGCCGGCCACCTCAGCCATCGCGGCCCGTCACGCACTGCTCTTGCCGGCAAACCCATCGGCCATCGACGCGGCGAGCTCCATGAACTCCAAGCGTGTCCTGCTTTTCAGCAAGTCCAAACAGATCTCACCACCCTCGCCGAGATGTTCGTCGTAGGAGACGACGAACAGTGAATGCGCGCGCGAACGGAAATACTGGGTCAGTTGATCGAGATCGATCGGCATGGCACCCGGACGCGCGGAACTGACGACCACCGTGGCGTCGGGCACCAGATGGGCGTAGCCATGATGCTGCAACCAATCGAGGGTCGCCAAGGCGCTGCGCGCAGAGTCGATCGCCGGGGCGGCGACCACGATCAAGGCGTCGGCGGTGTCCAGAACGCCCCGCATGGCCGAATGCGTCAGGCCGGTGCCGCAGTCGGTGAGGATGATGTTGTAGAACCGATCGAGGACCCTGTGCACCGCACGGTAATCGTCTTCCGAAAAAGACTCGGACACCGCGGGATCGCGCTCGGAGGCCAGAAATTCCAGCCGATTGGGACTTTGCGAGGTGTGCCGGCGCATGTCCGGATAGCGCAGCAGATCCCCGTCGGTCCGGAGATCGCGGACAGTCGACCGGGTCTCGTTCGGGCCACGCTGGGCCAGCGTCCCGAAGTCCGGGTTGGCGTCGACGGCGATCACCCGGTCACCCCGTAGCGATGCGAACGTTGCCCCCAGGCCGACGGTCGTCGTCGTCTTCCCCACACCGCCTTTCAGGGATAACACCGCGATGCTGTAGGAACCCCGCACCGGCTGATTGACGCGATCGGTCAGAGTCCGGATCCTTGCTTCCGCCGCGGATTCGCCCACGTTCAGCCTGCCGCCGCTCAGGCGGTACAACGCCTTTCGCCAGCCGTGCCGGGGCGGCCGCTTCGCCAAGCGAATCAGGCCGAGTTCGTTCGCGGCCGGCGCATTGGCGCCCTGCTGCCATCCCGCGTCGTCGGGCAGGGTGGCCGTGAAATGTGTGCGCAGCGGTGGTCGTGCTTCGTCGCGGTCGGTCATGGCACCTCCCGGTGGCTATTTCAGGTTCAACGTCTGCAGAATGCTGCTCAACGCCGCTTTCATGTCGCTTCCTTCGATGAGCATCAATGCGTCCTCATCGATGCTCTGAAACGCGGCGTCCTGACCCTCGGTGAGGCGGTAGGCGCGTTCCTCCTCGGCCGCCTCGATCACGTTACGTACGAAGCGCCCGTTGCCGGCCAAATCGATGTTCTTTCGGACGTTCCCGTCGTGATCGGTGGACTCCTCGGCGCACAGCCGCGTGCACACATTGACCAACTCGTCGTAGGCGCTCGGTGACAGCTCGGAGTCCCGCGACTTCGCCACCAGGTGGCCGATATCCCCCAGCTCGTAGGGCGTGTAGGACGGAAACCGGATTCGTTTGGTGAACCGTGACGAGAGCCCCTCGTTCGAGGACAGGAAGCGATCGATCTCGGTGTCGTATCCGGCGATGATGACGACCAGGCGGTCCCGGTCATTTTCCATGCGGGCCAGCAGCGTATCGACCGCCTCGCGCCCGAACGCGTCTCCACCGGAGAGGCCGGTCTGGATGAGCGTGTATGCCTCGTCGATGAACAGCACGCCACCCATGGCGGTGTCGATCAAGGCGCTGGTCTTGATCGCGGTGCTGCCCAGGTGCTGCCCGACGAAGTCCTGGCGCTTGGCCTCGACGACGGAAAGCGACTCCAAAAGCCCTAGCCCACAGTAGGTTTTGGCTACCACCCGCGCGATCGTGGTCTTGCCGGTGCCGGGCGGGCCGGTGAACGCCAGATGCAGACTCCGGGATGCGGTGTTAAGCCCCTTGTCCTCGCGCAGCTTCGCCAGACGCGCCGCGGACCGGAGTTTAGCGACTTGAAGCTTGACATCGGCCAAGCCCACCTGCCGGTCGAGTTCCTGTTGGGCCGCCCGCAGGTGCTCGTTGCCGCGCTCGGTCATGCTTTCCGCATCCAGATGGGCCGACGTCGGTGAGCTGGCGGGGTCCCACCGGTCGGTGCGGGCTTCGATGGCCTCCCGGGTGGTGACGACGAGCCGGAACTTGGGATCCTTCAGGGCCGCGTAATTGGCCTCGAATCCCGGTTCCTCGCTGTAGATGCGCTCGAAAATCTTCCGGGCGTCCGGCTCGTTGCCCATCTCCCGCAGCGTGAGGCCCTTGCAGAACTCGGCGGCCCGGCGAGCGGCCGGGATGGGGCCTTCCAGTGCTTCGTCGAGCCGACGCAGGCCTTCACCGAACAGGCCCATCTGGGCGCAGGCCGACCCCACCATGAGGTGTGCGCCCGCCGCGAGGTACTCGTCGGTGAACGTTGCGGAATCAGCAAGCGCGGTCAGCACATCCGGCCAGCGTTGTGTGGTGAAGTGCAGGATGCCCCGCATGTAGGCGCAGATGCCGTCACTGGCCGGGTCCGGGTGGGCGGCGCGGGCCGCGGCGAGTTCGTCGAGGGTGTATTCGGCTTCGTCGTAATCCTTGCCGTGGATCAGGCTCGCGATGTAGGCGAGTTTGATCTCGGTCAGCGAACTCAGCGTGTAGTCCACGTACAGGCCGGTCTCGAAGCGCCCGCACAGCGTTCGCGGCCCCAAACCCAACCTGCGCTGTTCGCGGCCCAACAGCTTGCTGGTGCGGTTCAGGTGGTGGATCACCTCGGGAGTGCTCTCGCCCGCGGCCGCCCGGCCGAGCCAGGCGTCACACATGTCCGGGTCGTATTGGGTTGCCCGGGCAAACGCCTTGGCGGCGTACTGCAGGTCGCGCTCGACCTCCATCCCGTCGATCGGAATACCGAGTGAGAGTATGCCCGCGTCGAACACACGCTGCGCGTTCCTGTTCTCACCACTCATCGAAGGCCCCTCAGCTCTCTTCGATCGGACCGGGTCGGTGCGCCGGCCGACGCGGCAGCGCCCGCATTTGCCGGCCGGCAAGCCGCGACTGCCCGCCTGCGATTGTACTAAGCTGCGGGCCATAGCCTTTCGAGCGTTCGAGTGAGGACAGCCATAATGGTCGGATCGCTGGGCTCCCGCAGTGGAGGGATTCAGGTTCGGACGACCGAACGCGGGTTGCCAATCGCCCTCAAGCTCGATAAGCGCGAGTTATCGAAGTCCCCAACGCAATTGGCACAGGAGATTCTGACGCTGTGTCAGGTTTCGGCCAAGCGCATGCAGGTCGAACGCCGACGCGCGTTGCTCGCCGCCGGCGTCAGCCCCGGCATCGTGCGCGGTCTGAATCTCAGTTCACCCGAAGAGTTGGCCCGGGCCGAGGCGGAGTCGAGCGACAGCCCCGACGATCTCCCCGACACCTGGATGAGACCGATATGACCGGCGGCCTTGCGGATTCGCTACTGGCACGCATCGCCAAGCAGCGGGATTTGATCGACGCGCTCGATGAACACTGCCGCTCGATCACCGTGCGTGCCACGAGCCGCGATAAGGCGGTGAGCGTCGAAGTGGACGGGCTCGGGGCGATGACGGGCCTATGGCTGAGTGACTTTGCCTACCGCGTGGGAGCCGACACCCTAGCCCAGCTGATCGTTGACACCGCCCACGCCGCGGCGGCGAAAGCGGCTGAACGCCAGCGATATCTGCTCGGGGAATTCAGTCAACGAATGACGGCGTTGGAGCAGGCGCCGCTCGTTCGCCACGACGGCAGCGCGTTCCAGCCCGGTCCACGGCGCTCCCGCATCGACGCGAAGGAGGCGACGACACGGCCCACTAGGGGGAAGTCCCCGGGCGCGGTGCCCGGGGGTTGAGCGGGCCCGCGGCGACCCGGTGACGGCGCGGTCGGAGTTCTGTGGCCGACCGGCGCCGCTCGCGCGGCTTCAGGTCGTCACCGGTGCGGGCCGCCATGGGCGTGCGGAGGACCCCGATCGCCACCGCGCTCGACCGGATGTCGTTGTGCGCCTTACAACCCCAGATCGCTCAGGCCCGGGTGCTCGGTGGGCCGGGGACCCGCCTGATCCCAGTGAAATTTGCGCTCGCTCTCGGCGATCGCGACGTCGTTGATGCTCGCGTGGCGCCACCGCATGAGACCCGCCTCGGTGAAGTGCCAGTTCTCGTTGCCGTAGGCGCGGAACCATTGCTGATCGACGTTGTGGTACTCGTAGCAAAACCGTACCGCGATCCGGTTGCCTTCGAAGGCCCACACCTCCTTGATCAACCGGTATTCGAGTTCGCGTTGCCATTTCCCGCGCAGAAACTCGACGATCGCCGGGCGGCCCTGGATAAACTGCGACCGGTTGCGCCACCAACTGTCCTCGGTGTAACCCTGGGCAACTTTCTCGGGATCCCTGGTGTTCCAACTGTTTTCGGCCAGCCGAACCTTCTCCACGGCGCTGTCTGCGGTGAATGGGGGGAGGGGCGGTCTGTCGGCCATGGTGCACTCCTCGAGGGCTGCGGCGGATCATCGTTGTGACGTGTCGTCGACAGGGCGAGGCACCGCGCTACGCGGCGCAGTCGAACGCCCCCATCCTATGCCGTGACGTCGGCGGGTGCCGGCGGCGTCACCAACTGGCATCCGGGGCGATACGGGAGAGCAGCTCACCCAGCTGGACGACGTCCTCGGCGGTGAGGTGGTCGAACACGTGTCGGCGCACCTCGCACACATGTCCCGGCGCAGCCTCGGTCACCTTCTGAAATCCCTTGTCCGTCAAAACAACCCGCGTCAGCCTGCCGTCGCTCGGGTGACTCTCGCGGTACGCGTATCCGTCGGCCTCCAGGCGTTTGACCACGTGGGACAACCGCGACAGCGACCCGTTGGTGACGACGGCCAGCGCCTTCATGCCCATGGTCCGGTCGGTGCGCTCCGCGAGTCGACCCATCACGATGTACTCGTATTGATTGAGGTCGGAGTCGCGGCGCAACTGCGCGTCGAGCGTCGTGGGAAGCAGGGTCATGATCCGCACCAGTTCCAACCATGCCCGGCGCTCGCGTGCGTTGAGCCACCGCACTCGCTTACTCACACGTCCACGATAGCGACTTGACGCTTCAACCGATATCGGTCAAGCTATGACTTGAAATTTCAAGTCAATGGAAAGGCGGGCGATGAACATTGCGCTGTGGGTCCTACAGGGAGTGCTTGCCGTAGCGTTTCTGGGCGCGGGCTCGATGAAACTGTTTGCGAGCCAACAGGCCTTGGTGAGCCGGGGCATGGACTTCGCGGAGCGCGTGCCGATGGGTGCCGTCCGGGCGCTGGGCCTGGCGGAGGTCTTGGGCGCCATCGGGGTGGTGTTGCCCGGCCTCGTCAAGATCGCACCCGTGCTGGTGCCCGTCGCGGCGGCGTGCCTGGCCGCGGTCATGGTCGGGGCCGTCATCCTGCACGTCCGCCGCCACGAGGGGCCCGCCGTGCTCCCTGCGGCGGTGCTGCTGGTGGTCGCGGTCGCCGTGGCGTGGGGCCGGTTCGGGCCCTACGCTTTCTGAAACGCCGCGGCGCCGGCCCGCCCGAGGGTCAGTCCAGCCGATACCGGATCAGCCGGGAACTGTTGGCCACCACCGCGACCGAGGACGCGTTGTGCAGGATCGCGGCGAGAACGGGGGACAGGGCGCCACCCGCGCCGATGATCAGCCCTGCGGCGTTCACGGCGATGGACATACCGTAGTTCTCCCGGATGACGTCGACGGCCCGGGCGCCCAGGTCGCGCACGTCGAGCAGGCGGTGCAGGTCGTCGTTGGCCAGCGCCACGTCGGCGGTCTCGACGGCGACGTCCGTGCCGGCCAGGCCCATCGCGATGCCGATGTCGGCGGCCGCCAGCGCGGGGGCGTCGTTGATGCCATCGCCGACCATGCCCACCACGTACCCGGCGTCCTGCAGCTCACGCACCACCGCGAGCTTGTCCTCGGGCATCACCTCCGCGCGCCACTCGTCGATCCCCAGCTCGTCGGCCACCACCTCGGCGATGTCCGGGTGGTCGCCGGTGAGCATCACGATCCGGCGAATTCCGTTGGCACGCAACCGCTCGAGCACATCGGCGGCTTCGGGCCGCACCTCGTCACGAAGGCTGATCAACCCCACCAGCGTGCCGTCGACCGCCAGCAACAAAGGCGTCTCGGCCTGGCGGCGCAGCTTGTCCACCCATTCCGCGGCCTTCTTGGACACCTTGACCTTCTCGGCCCGCAGCAGCCCGGGGCTGCCCAGGAGCAGGGTCCGCCCGTCGGCCCAGGTGCGCATGCCCAGGCCCACCAGTACCTCGCACTCCTCGTGTGGGGGGATGGTGATGTGGCGTTCCTCGGTGGAGCGGATGACCGCCTCGGCCAACGGGTGGCGGGAGTGGATCTCGGAGCTGGCGGCGTAGGCCAGCACCTGCTCCGGTTCCCAATCCTTGTGCATGGCAACGATATTGGTGACGATCGGGCGGCCGACGGTCAGCGTCCCGGTCTTGTCGAACACGATCGCGTCCACCCGGCCCGCCTGCTCGAGGTGCGAGCCACCCTTGATCAGGATGCCGCGCCGGGCGCCGTTACCGATCGCGGCGCTGATCGCGGTGGGGGTCGAGAGCCCCACCGCGCACGGGCAGGCGATCAGCAGCATGGTCATCGCGCGCCGGACGTCGCCGGTGACCGCCAGGGTGATCGCGGAGACGATGAACGACGTGGGAACGAAACGGCGGGAGAAGTTTTCGCCGACGGTCTGAATCGGCGCCCGGTCGTGCTGGGCTTCCTCGACCCGGGAGATGATCCGACCGATGGTGGTCTGGTTGCCGACGGCCTGCGCACGCACCACCAGGCGCCCGCGCACCACCACCGACCCGGCATGCACGTGCGCGCCGGACACGACACTCACCGGCAGGTTCTCGCCGGTGATCGCGGACTGGTTGACCACGGCTTCCCCGTCGACCACCTCGCCGTCGACCGGGATGGCGACGTGGTCGTGCACCACCACCTCGTCACCGATCTCCACGGTGTCGATCGGCACCTGGACCTCGGTGCCGGCCTGCGGGCCCTCCCGCAACCGGATCCACGCCGTGTCCTGGCTGCCGCGCAGGAGCTCGGAGATGGCGCGCCGGGTGCGGCGCAGCGTGAGGTCCTGAAGGTACTCGCCGATGTTGAGCAGCCACAGCACGGTGAGCGCGACGACGTTCTCGCGCAGAATCAGGCTGGCCACGGTGGCGGCCGACACCAGCGCGTCGGTTCCCGCCCGCCCGGATCGCAGCGAGCGCAGGGCGCCGCGCAGGAACGGGTAGCCGGTGAAGATGGTGACGCCCGTGGCGACCGCGCGGCCGCTGGGCCCGAGCAGCGGTGGCCGGGCGAACACGTAACGGCGCACGCCCAGCAGGGCCAGCGCCGCGCCACCGATGACCATGCGCAGCACGTCGGCGTTCCGAATCTCCGCCGAATGCGGCGCCCGCGCCGGGATCAGCTCGGCCGCGACGTGCGCGGCGGACCCGATGGCGTCCAGCAGCTTCGGGGGCTGGGCGCGTCGCGGCGAATACCAGACGACGACCGAGCCGGTGCGCGGGTAGGCGTGCACGGCGCGCACCCCCTGGCAGGCGGCCACGGCCTCCTCGACGGCCACGGCGCGCCGCGAGTCGCCGCGCAGCCACGGCACCGCCACCCGCATCCGCCCCGCGGCATCGGAAAGCACCCGCAGCGCAGCGTTATTCGACGAGTCCACCTCGGGGACCAGGGCCAGCGTCATGCGCGAGCGGTCAGTGCTCGTGGTCGTGCACGTCGGTGACGGCCGGGGTCGGGGCTTCCTCGCCAATCCGTTCGCGGGCCTCGGCCATGACGTCGGCGAGCTTGAGCCGGGCCGACTCAGCGGCCTCCTCGGCCTTGCGGGTGCCCCGCAGGCCGAGCTCGGCGCCCTTGACGGCCGTTTGGTGCAGCGGGGCCTTGTCAATCGCCTTGCGCACTACCTCGTAGGCCGTCACGCCGACCAACCCGGTGACAACCGTTCCCGCCGCCTTCGCCAAGAGCCCGTACACCGCCATGGAAGAAACCTTTCTCTTTGTTCGTCGGAGCGTCAACCAGCGCTGAACCGACGTTAACATTGAGATATTGCGATATCAATATGGATTGCCATGCACAAGGATTGGGAACCGGAGCAGGTGC
>NZ_LZKC01000306.1:0-12441 GCF_001672685.1 Mycobacterium sp. E2462 | reverse complement strand
CGACGGCCTGGCCGCCCTGCTGGCCAATCCACCGGCCGACCCGTTCGCCGAGGACCTGGTGGTGGTGCCCGCCCGCGGCGTCGAGCGTTGGCTCAGTCAGCGACTCTCCCACCGGCTGGGCCGGGCGCGCGGCGACGACGGGGTGTGCGCGGGGGTGCTGTTCCGCAGTCCCGGTTCGCTGATCGCCGAGATCACCGGCACCGCCGAGGACGATCCGTGGGCGCCGGACGCGCTGGCGTGGCCGCTGCTGGAGGCGATCGACTGCTCGCTGGACGAGCCCTGGTGCCGCACGCTGGCCGCGCACGTCGGGCACTTCCACGCCGGCGCGGAGGCCGAGCTGCGCCGGGGCCGGCGCTACGAGGTGGCGCGCCGGCTGGCCGGGTTGTTCGCCTCCTACGCGCGGCAACGCCCGCAGCTGCTGGTCGACTGGTTGCACGGGCGCACCGGCGGCGTCGACGACGACCTGCGGTGGCAGCCCGAGCTGTGGCGGGCGCTGGCCGCGCGGGTGCGCGCCGACCCGCCCCACGTCCGGCACCAGCACACCGTCGAACGACTCAGGGCATCCAAAAGCCAACTGCCGCAACGCTTGTCGTTGTTCGGTCACACCCGGCTGGCGTGCACCGATGTCGAGCTCCTCGACGCGTTGGCCGCCCACCACGAGCTACACCTGTGGTTACCGCACCCCAGCGACCGCCTGTGGCGGGCACTGGCCGGGACGCACGGGGCGGTTTCCCGGCGCGACGACACCAGCCACCGCGCGGTGCGTCACCCGCTGCTGGCGACACTGGGCCGCGACCTGCGCGAGCTGCAGCGCGCCCTGCCGGCCGATCCGCAGACCGACGAACACCTTGCCGGCGCCGCCCACCCCGCCACCCTGCTGGGCTGGCTGCAGTCCGACATCGCCGCGAACGCCGTTCGCCCCCAAGGCCGCACGCTGCCCGACGACGACCGCTCGGTGCAGATCCACAACTGCCACGGGCCCGCCCGCCAGGTCGACGTGCTGCGCGAGGTGCTGCTTGGCCTGCTGCAGGACGACCCCACGCTGGAGCCGCGCGACATCCTGGTGATGTGCCCCGACATCGAGACCTACGCGCCGCTGATCGTCGCCGACTTCGGTCTCGGTGACGTGGTCCACGGCGCGCACCCCGCCCACCGGCTGCGGGTCCGGCTCGCGGACCGCTCGCTGATCCAAACCAACCCGCTGCTGGGGGTGGCCGCGCAGTTGCTGACCCTGGCGGCCGGCCGGGCCACCGCCAGCGAGGTGCTCGACCTGGCGCAGGTGCCGGCGGTGCGGGCCCAATTCGGGTTCACCGACGACGATTTGGAGGCGATCACCCGCTGGGTGCGTCAGGCCAACATCCGCTGGGGCTTCGACACCGAACACCGCCGCCCCTACCACGTTGACTTCGTGCACAACACGTGGCGGTTCGGGCTCGACCGGATACTGGCGGGGGTCGCCATGTCCGACGACTCGAACGCCTGGCTGGACGCGACGCTGCCGCTCGACGACGTCAGCAGTAACCGCGTCCAATTAGCCGGCCAACTCGCCGAATTCGTCGCCCGGCTGCACCGCACGGCCGACGCGCTGTCCGGCGCACAGCCGCTCACCGACTGGCTGACCGCCCTCGCCGACGGCGTCACCGCGCTGACACGGGTGCCGGACGCCGACGAGTGGCAGACCAGCCAGATGCAGCGCGAGTTCGCCAAGGTGCTCGACGACGCCGGGACGCGGGCGGGCACCACGCTGCGGTTGCCCGACGTCCGCGCGCTGCTCAACCGGCACCTCGCGGGGCGTCCCACCCGAGCCAACTTCCGCACCGGCACCCTGACGGTGTGCACCATGGTGCCGATGCGCTCGGTGCCACACCGCATCGTGTGCCTGGTGGGCCTCGACGACGGCCTGTTCCCCCGCCTGGGTGTCGTCGACGGCGACGACGTGCTGGCCCGCCATCCGGTGACCGGGGAACGCGACATCCGTTCGGAGGACCGGCAACTGCTGCTCGACGCGATCGGCGCGGCGACCGACAAGCTGGTCATCACCTACACCGGCGCCAATGAGTACTCGGGCCAGGCACGCCCGCCCGCGGTGCCGCTGGCCGAGCTCCTCGACGCCCTGGACGCGACCACGCAGCGGGCGGTGCGCGACCGCATCGTCGTCGTGCACCCATTGCAGCCCTTCGACATTCGCAACGTGATGCCCGGCGAGCTGGTGCCGCGGGTGCCGTTCAGTTTCGATCCCACGGTGCTGCGGGCGGCGCGCGCCACCACCGGCGAGCAGGCCGAGCGGCCCGCCTTCATCACCGGGCCGCTGCCGGCCCCGCGCGACGAGGACGTCAACCTCGCCGACCTCGTCGCGTTCTTCCGGGACCCGGTGAAGGGCTTCTTCCGCGCGCTGGAATACACCTTGCCCCGCGACGTCGACGGCGTGCAGGACGCCATGCCCGTCGACATCAACAGCCTCGAGGAGTGGACCGTCGGCGACCGGATGCTCGGCGACATGCTGCGCGGGATGACCCCCGACGACGCCCGGCAGGCCGAATGGCGCCGCGGGACGTTGCCGCCCGGCCAGCTGGGCTGGCGCAAGGTGACCGAGCTGCGCGACCAGGCCGCCCTGCTGGCGCAGGAGGCGCGCCGGCACCGCCGGGCGGACGCGCGAGCCTACGACGTCGACGTCGAGCTCGGCGCGGGTCGGCGACTGACCGGCACAGTGTCGGCGGTCTACGGCGAGCGGTTGGTCTCGGTGACCTATAGCCGGCTGGACGGCAAGCACCTGCTGGAATCGTGGATCCCGTTGCTGGCGTTGCTCGCTCACCACCCCGGCCGGGACTGGTCGGCGGTGTGCATCGGCCGGATGAAACGGGGCAGCGCCGTGCGGGTGGAGGGGTTGGGGCCACCACTCGACGACGCCGCCGCCGCGGTGCTGCGTGAGCTGATCGCGATCTACGACGCCGGGCGCCGCGAGCCGATCCCGCTGCCCATCAAGACGTCGTACGCGTGGGCGGCCGCCCGGCACGGGGGCGAGGACCCGGCGGCGCAGGCGCGGTATCGCTGGAAGTCGAGCGACCGGTTCCCCGGGGAGGACGAGGCGCCGGCGCACGTGCGCGCCTGGGGGCACCGCGCCCCGCTGGACGACCTGCTGCAGCCGGTGCGGCCGGGCGAGGAATGTGACGGCGAGGACACCCGGTTGGGCGCATACGCCGCCCGGGTGTGGCTGCCGATGCTGCGCGCCGAGCGGAAGCCTGCGTAGATGGAACCGTTCAACCTGCTCGGCGCGCTGCCCGCCGAACGGTCGACCACCGTGCTGGAGGCCAGCGCGGGCACCGGCAAGACGTTCGCGCTTGCCGGGCTGGTGACCCGCTATGTCGCCGAGGGCGCCGCGACGCTGGACCAGATGCTGCTGATCACGTTCGGCCGCGCCGCCAGCCAGGAGCTGCGCGAACGCGTGCGGTGTCAGATGGTGGACGCGGTACGGGCTTTCGGCGATCCGGCGGCCGTCGGGGACAACGCGTTGGTGGCGCAGCTGATCGAGGGCAGCGCCGCCGAGCGTGCCCTGCGCGAGCAACGGCTGCGCGACGCGCTGGCCGGCTTCGACGCGGCCACGATCGCCACCACGCACCAGTTCTGCCAGCTGGTGTTGAAATCGCTGGGGGTGGCCGGGGACACCGCGGCGAACATGACCCTGCTGGAGAGCCTCGACGAGATGGTGTCCGAAATCGTCGACGACCTGTACCTGGCCCACTTTGGGCAGGAGCGCAACGATCCGGTGCTGCTGTACCGCGACGCGCTGCGGCTGGCGCGCGAGGTCGTCCGCAACCCGTCGACGCAGCTGCGTCCCCTCGACCCACCCCCGGGGTCGCGCGCCGCGGTCTGCGTCGGGTTCGCCAATGACGTTCTGGCCGAATTGGATTCGCGTAAGCGCCAGCGTGGCGTGCTGAGCTACGACGACCTGTTGATCCGGTTGGCGGACGCGCTGGCCACCGAGGATGCACCGGCGCGGGTGCGCATGCACCGGCGTTGGCCGATCGTCATGGTCGACGAGTTCCAGGACACCGACCCCGTGCAATGGCAGGTGATCGACCGCGCCTTCAGCGGGCGCTCCACCGTCGTGCTGATCGGCGACCCGAAGCAGGCGATCTATGCGTTTCGCGGCGGGGACATCGTCACCTACCTGCGGGCGGCCGCGACGGCGGGCGAGAAACGAACCCTGAACACCAACTGGCGCAGCGACTCCGCGCTCGTCGAGCGGCTGCAGGTGGTGCTGCGCGGCGCCCAGCTCGGCGACCCCGCGATCGTCGTCAACGAGGTCGCCGCGCAGCACCGCGGGCACCGGCTCGCCGGCGCACCGCGCAACGACCCGTTCCGGTTACGCGTGGTGGCACGAAAGACGTTGGGCCGCAAGGGTATCGCTAACCTACCGATCGACGAGTTGCGGGCGCACATCGGCGCCGACCTGGCCGCTGACATCCGCGCGCTGCTGGCCAGCGGCGCGACGTTCGGCGGCGCACCGCTGCAGGCGCGCGACATCGCCGTCATCGTGGAGAAGCACCGGGACGCCGCCGCGTGCTTCCAGGCGTTGTGTGACGCGGGGGTTCCCGCCGTCTATACGGGCAACACCGACGTGTTCGCCTCGGAGGCCGCGGAGGACTGGCTGTGCCTTCTTGAGGCGTTCGACCAGCCGCACCGGCCCGGCATGGTGCGCGCCGCCGCCGCCACCATGTTCTTCGGTGAGACCGCCGAAACCCTGGCGGCGGGCGGGGACGCCCTGACGGACCGGGTCGCAGAAACGTTGCGCGAGTGGGCCGGTCACGCCCGCGACCGCGGGGTGGCGGCCATCTTCGAGGCCGCGCAGCTGCGGGGCATGGGCAACCGGGTGCTGTCCTGGCGCGGTGGCGAGCGGCACATGACCGACCTGGCCCACCTCACCGAGCTGCTGCAAGACGTCGCGCACCGCGAGCACTACAGCCTGCCCGCGCTGCGGGACTGGCTGCGCGCGCAGCGCGACGAGCGCAGCGGCGCGCCCGAACGCAACCGCCGCCTGGACAGCGACGCCGCGGCCGTGCAGATCATGACCGTGTTCGTCAGCAAGGGCCTGCAATACCCCGTCGTGTACCTGCCGTTCGCGTTCAATCGCAACGCCCAGGACCGCGACGTGGTGCTGTTTCACGACGACGGCGTCCGCTGCCTGCACGTCGGCGGCACGGACAGCCCGGACTTCAGAACCGTCGAGCGCCTGGGCCGCAAGGAGGATGCCAGCGATGACAGCCGGCTGACCTACGTCGCGTTGACCCGCGCGCAGTCCCAGGTGGTGGCGTGGTGGTCGCCGGCGTACTCCGAGCCCAACGGCGGGCTGTCGCGGCTGCTGCGTGGCCGCCGGCCCGGCGAGGCGCTGGTGCCCGACCGCTGCGAGCCCGCGAAGATCTCCGACGACGACGCGCTGGCCCGGCTGCGCGCGTGGGAAGCGGCGGGTGGGCCGGTGATCGAGGAGTCGGTGATCGCCGCCGCCCCACCGTTGCCGGCGCGCGCGGTGCCGACGGGGTTGCGCAGCAGGCACTTTCATCGCGGCATCGACACCGCCTGGCGGCGCACGTCGTATTCGGGGCTGATCAGGGAGGCCGAGCCCGGCGGGGTCAGCAGCGAACCGGAGGTGGGCGACCTCGACGACGAGGCCGGCGACATCCCGGTGGCCACCGCCGCGTCCGTCCCGGACGTGCCCTCGCCGATGGCCGGGCTGCCGGCGGGGGCGAAGTTCGGCTCGCTGGTGCACGCCGTGCTGGAGACGGCCGACCCGACCGCCCCGGACCTGGCCGCCGAGCTGGAGGCGCAGATCCGCCTGCACTCGGTGTGGTGGCCGGTGGCCGTGGCGCCGGCCGACCTGGCGGCGGCCCTGGTGCCCCTGCACGACACGCCGCTGGGTCCGCTGGCCGCCGGGCTGACGCTGCGCGACATCGCACTGCCGGACCGGATGCGCGAGTTGGACTTCGAGCTGCCGCTGGCCGGCGGCGACCGGCGGGCGGACGCGCCCGAGATCCGGCTGGCGGACCTGGCGCCGCTGCTGCGCGAGCGGCTGCCCGGCGACGACCCGCTCGCGTCGTACGCCGACCGGCTGGCCGGTGATGAGCTGGGCGCCCAACCGCTGCGCGGCTACCTGACGGGGTCGATCGACGCCGTGTTGCGGGTGCCCGACGGCACCGACCACCGCTACGTGGTGGTCGACTACAAGACCAACTGGCTCGGTGACCCCGAAACACCGCTGACCGCAGCCGATTACGACCGACCCCGGCTGGTCGAGGCGATGCTGCACTCCGACTACCCGCTGCAGGCGCTCCTCTACGGCGCCGTGCTGCACCGATTCCTGCGCTGGCGGGTGCCGCACTACGACCCGGCCCGCCACCTGGGCGGCGTGCTCTACCTGTTCCTGCGGGGCATGTGCGGCGCCGGCACGCCGGTGCGCGACGGCCACCCGTGCGGGGTGTTCAGCTGGCAGCCGCCGCCGGCGCTGACGGCCGCGGTGTCGGACCTGCTCGACGGCGAGGCGGGCCGGTGACGGCGGGCCTGCTGCAGGCCTTCGACGACGCCGGGGTCTTCGAGGCGGCGGATTTGCATGTGGCGCAACGGCTCACGGCCCTCGCGCGGGAGGACGACGAGCGGGTGGCCCTGGCGGTCGCGCTGGTGGTGCGGGCGCTGCGGGGCGGTTCGGTGTGCGTGGATCTGCGCGCGGCCGAAGAACAGCTCGGCGTGGCCGACCTGCCCTGGCCCGACCCCGATGGCTGGCTGGGCGCCGTGCGCGCCAGCCCCCTGCTCGGGACTCCCCCGGTGCTGCGCCTGCTGGGCGACTTCTGCTACCTCGACCGGTACTGGCTCGAGGAGGACCAGGTCTGCACCGACCTGCTCGCCCTGTCCGTGACGGGGGCCGCCGGCGACACAGCCTCGTATGAGCGGCTTTTCCCGCCGGGTTACGAGGAGCAGCGGGCGGCCGCCGAAATCGCGGTGGCGCAGGCGGTGACGGTGCTGACGGGCGGGCCCGGCACCGGCAAGACCACCACCGTCGCGCGGCTGCTCGCCCTGCTGGCCGAGCGGGCGGAGCGGGCCGGGCGGCCGCGGCCACGCATCGCGCTGGCCGCACCGACGGGCAAGGCGGCGGCGCGGTTGGCCGAGGCCGTGACCGCCGGTGTCGGGCGGCTCGACGCCGCGGACCGCGCCCGGCTGACCGGGCTGCGCGCGACCACGTTGCACCGGCTGCTGGGGCCGCGCCCCGACACCTCGGCGCGCTTCCGCCACAACCGAACCAACCGGTTGCCGCACGACGTCATCGTGGTCGACGAGACCTCCATGGTGTCGCTGACGATGATGGCCCGGCTGCTGGAGGCGGTGCGGCCTGACGCCCGGTTGATCCTGGTCGGCGATCCGGACCAGCTGGCGTCCGTGGAGGCCGGCGCCGTGCTGGCCGACCTGGTGGACGGCCTGGACGCGCGTCCGGACGTGCGGGTCGCCGCGCTGCGCACGCCGCACCGGTTCGGCACGTCGATCGGCGCGCTGGCCGACGCGATCCGCGTCGGCGACGCCGACCGGGCGCTGGAGTTGCTGGCCGCCGGCGGCGCGCACGTCGAATGGATCGACTCCGACCGCCCGGCCGCCCGGCTGCGCGACGTCCTGGTGCCGCACGCGCTGCGGCTGCGGGCGGCCGCGCTGCTGGGTGCCTCAGAACGGGCCCTGACCACGCTCGACGAACACCGGCTGCTCTGCGCGCACCGCACGGGACCCTACGGCGCAAACCAGTGGAACACGCAGGTGCACAAGTGGATCGCCGAGGAGACCGGGCAGGCGGCCTGGTCGCAGTGGTACGCCGGCCGGCCGCTGCTGGTGACGGCGAACGACTACGGATTGCGGGTCTACAACGGCGACACCGGGGTGACGGTGGCGGGGCCGCAGGGGCTGCGCGCCGTGATCGCCGGGGCGGCCGGGCCGCTCGACTTCGCGACCAGCCGCCTGGGCGACGTGGAAACCATGCACGCCATGACGATTCACAAAAGCCAGGGCAGCCAGGTCGACGAGGTGACCGTGCTGCTGCCGTCGGAGGAGTCCCGGCTGCTGACCCGCGAGCTGTTCTACACGGCGGTGACGCGGGCCACGACCAAGGTTCGGGTGGCGGGCCCCGAGCCGGCGGTGCGCGCGGCGATCGAACGCCGGGCGGTGCGGGCCACCGGGCTGCGGCAGCGGCTGCGGGCCGCCGCACCCACCGCCTGAGCCGCGGTGCGGAAGAATCGGCCGCACCATGGACGACAACGACATCGCGGACATCGCGCCCCCGGCGTCGCGGCGCCGCCACATCGTGCGGCTCTGCCTGTTCGCCGGGTTTCTGCTGGTGATGTTCTACCTGGTGGCCATCGCGCGGGTGATCGACCTCGGGGAGGTGCAGCGCACGATCTCCTCGGCCGGGCCGCTGGCGCCGGTGGTCTACGTCGTGGTGTCGGCCGGTCTCGCCGCGGTCTTCGTGCCCGGGTCGCTGCTGGCCGCGGGCAGCGGGGTGCTGTTCGGGCCGGTGCTGGGGGTCTTCGTGACGCTGGGCGCGGCGATGGGCACCGCGGTCGTCGCCAGCTTCCTCGGCCGCCGCGCCGGCCGGGACAGCGCGCGGGCGCTGCTGGGCGCCGCGCGCGCCGACCGGATCGACGCGCTGATCGAGCGGCGCGGGCTGTGGGCGGTCGTCGGCCAGCGCTTCATCCCCGGAATCTCCGACGCGCTGGCCTCCTACGCATTCGGCGCCTTCGGGGTTCCGTTGTGGCAAATGGTCATCGGCTCATTCATCGGCTCGGTGCCCCGCGGCTTCGCCTACACCGCGCTGGGCGCATCGATCGGCCACCTGTCCTCGCCGCTGGCGTATTCGGCCATCGCGGTGTGGTGCGCGACCGCCGTCGTCGGCGCGTTCGCCGCGCACCGCGGGTACCGCAATTGGCGGGGCCGCCGCCGGCAGCGCAGCGAAACCCCGGAGCCCGAGACCGAAGGCCGCTAGCGCTGCGCCGCGACGAAGAGGTTGCCCGGCACGGCGTCGCGCACGGCCTCGGGAGCGGGGCGCCCGTAGCCGGCCATCAGCTCGTCGGACGGCGTCACCGTCACCGTCCAGCCGTGGCGGGCGAACCACGAGCCGACGTCCTCGCGCTCCTCGAAGTACCACAGGTCGTCGGTCCGCGGAACCTCACGGTCGGGATCCACCTTCGCCAGCAGGGCGCGCACCCGGTCCATCCGGGCCCGGCGCTTCGCGCGGTTCTCCGGATCCAGAAAGCTCGGTCCCAGCGCCTCGACGGCGACCCGGCTGCCCGGCGCGGCGAGCTCGTTGATGCGCTCGAACAGCAGGTCCTGCGCGGCCGCCGGCAGGTAGGGCATCAGACCCTCGGCCGACCACACGCTGGGCGCCGCCGGGTCAAAGCCCGCCTCCCGCAGCGCCGCCGGCCAGTCCTGGCGCAGGTCCACCGCCACGGGGATCCGGTGGCACGCCGGCTCGGCCCCGTGGGCCGCCAACGTCGACGCCTTGAAATCCAGCACCCGGGTCTGGTCGAGTTCGTACACGGTCGTCCCGGCGGGCCAGGGCAGCCGCCAGGACCGGGCGTCCAGGCCGGCCGCCAGGATGACCGCCTGCTGGATGCCGGCCGCGGTGGCGTCGGTGAAGAACCGGTCGAAAAACGCCGTGCGGGACGCCATGTAGTCGACCATCGACTGCATCTGCAGCGGCAACTCGGGCTCGGCCTCGACCAGCTCCGGGGGCAGCTGGGGCGCCGAATGCCAATTCCACACGCCGTCACCGGCGGCGTCGAGGAAGACCTGGGCGAACGGGTCGCTGATCAACGGGTTGTCGCTGCGGGTCTCCGCGGCCCGGGCCGACGCCACGCCGAGCGCCGTCGCGCCCACGCTCTCGGTGATTTCCCAGCTGTCGTTGTCGGTTCTGGCCACCCGACCACCCTCCCTGTTCGCTAGCTCGGCTACCGATACGACCCTACGCGCGGTGGGTGTGGGCGGGCTGTCGCGCGATCGGGCATCCGGTTAACTTGTTGGCGAGCCAGTGAGCGGGGTCGGCCGGCCGCGCCGGCGGATCCGAAGGATCGTTACACGATGCGAGTCGACGGGCGCCACGTCAGCGTTTCCGGCAACCTGCTGCAACCCCTCACCCGGCGCACCAACGACATCCTGCGGCTGTTCTCGGCCCTGCTGTTTTTGGCGCTGGTCATCACGTGTTCGGTCATCACCCGGCCGCAGTGGATCGCGCTGGAGCGGTCGCTGTCCCAGATCGTGGGGGTGCTGTCGCCCACCCAAAGCGACCTGGTCTACCTGGTCTACGGGTTCGCCATCGTCGCCCTGCCGTTCATGATCTTGATCGGCCTCGTCGTCGCCCGGCAGTGGAAGCTGCTCGGCGCGTACGCGACCGCGGGGCTGCTCGCCATCCTGCTGCTCTCGATCAGCGTCCCGCGCATCGCGGCGCCGCGCTGGCATTTCGACGTCCCGGACCGGCTCAGCACGCTGCCGGCGCAGTTCCTCGACGACCCGCGCTGGATCGGCATGCTGGCGGCGGTGCTGACGGTGTCGGGGCCCTGGCAGCCGGCGCGCTGGCGGCGCTGGTGGTGGGCGCTGCTGCTGGCGTTCGTGCCGATCCACCTGGTGGTCAGCGCCATCGTGCCGGCCCGCTCGTTGGTGGGGCTGGCGGTCGGGTGGGTGGTCGGCGCGTCGGTGGTCCTCGTGGTCGGCACCCCGGCCCTCGAGGTGCCGCTGGACGCCGCGGTGCGGGCGATGGGTCGGCGCGGGTTCGCCGTCACCGGGCTCACGGTGGTCCGGCCGGCCGGCCGCGGCCCGCTGGTGCTCGACGCCGGCTGCGAGCGGTCCGAGCGGGCCGCCGTGGTCGAGCTGTACGGTCCGCACCAGCGCAGCGGCGGCACCCTGCGCCAGCTGTGGGGCAAGCTGCGGCTGCGCGACACCGAGACCGCGCCGCTGCTGGCGTCCATGCAGCGCGCGGTCGAGCACCGCGCGCTGATGACGATCGCCATCGGCGGCATCGGGCTGGCCAACACGTCGACCATCGCCGTCGCGACCCTGCCCCGCGGCTGGGTCCTCTACGCGCACGAGCCGCCCCGGGGGGTGCCGTTGGACCGTTGCGCGACACCGCCACCGGTGCGACGGACCTGGGAGGCGCTGCACGCGCTGAACTGCGAGCAGATGGCCCACGGCGACCTGCGCGGCAACGAGATCACCGTCGACGACGACACCGTGCTGTTCGGCGGGTTCCACAGCGCCGAGTACGGCGCCACCGAGGCCCAGCTGCAATCGGACATCGCCCACCTGCTGGTGACGACGTCCGACGTCTACGACCCGAAGTCGGCGGTCGCCGCGGCGATCGACGTGTTCGGCAAGGACACCGTCCTGACCGCCTCGCGCCGTCTCACCAAAGTCGCTGTGCCGCGGCCTATCCGGAAGTCGATCGCCGACGCGGGCAGCGTCATCTCCGAGACGCGGGCCGAGGTGAAACGGCAGACCGGCGCCGACCAGATCAAGACCCAGACCATCACCCGGTTCACCCGCAGCCAGATCATCCAGCTGGTGCTCTTCGGCGCGCTCGGCTACGTCGCGTACCCGTTCATCAGCACGGCGCCGACGTTCTTCAACCAGCTCAAGACGGCGAACTGGTGGTGGGCGCTGCTAGGCCTGGCGGTGTCGGCGCTGACCTACGTGGGGGCCGCCGCCGCGCTGTGGGCCTGCACCGACGGGACGGTCAAGTTCTGGCGGCTTTCGATCGTCCAGGTCGCCAACACCTTCGCCGCGACCACCACGCCGGCCGGCGTGGGCGGCCTCGCGCTGTCCACCCGCTACCTGCAGAAGAGCGGCCTGACCGCGATGCGGGCCACCGCCGCGGTGGCGCTGCAACAGGCCGTGCAGGTGATCGTGCACCTCGGGCTGCTGATCTTGTTCAGCGCCGTCGCGGGCGCCTCGATGAACCTCAAACACTTCGTGCCCAGCGCCACCCTGCTCTATCTGATCGGCGGCGTGGCGCTGGGCATCGTCGGGACGCTGCTGTTCGTGCCCAAGTCGCGGCGCTGGCTGGCGACCGAGGTGCGCCCCAAGCTGACCGAGGTGACGAGCGACCTGTTCAAGCTCGCCCGCGAACCCCGGCGGCTGGCGCTGATCCTGTTGGGTTGCGCCGGAACGACGCTGGGGGCCGCGCTGGCCCTGTGGGCCAGTGTCGAGGCCTTCGGCGGCGGCACCACGTTCGTCGCGGGCACCCCGAAGGCGGCGAGCCCACCGATCAGCGCCGCCTCGACCGCCCCGACCCCACCCGGCGTCGGGGCGGCCGAGGCCAGCGTCCCGCCGACCATCGTGACCACGGTGACCGCGACGAACGTGGTGCCGCCGCCGAAGGCCTCGACACTGGCCCACAGGGCCAGCGCGGCCCCCAGCGTCGTTCCG
>NZ_LZKC01000305.1:0-3501 GCF_001672685.1 Mycobacterium sp. E2462 | reverse complement strand
GTGCGGCGGGGGCGAACTCGCCCAACGCCTTGCTGCGGGGCATGCCGATGGGGGGCATGGGCCGCCGCGGCGCGACCGCGGGCTATGTCAACAAGTACGGGTTCCGCTACAGCGTCCTGACCCGCCCACCCTCGGCCGGATAACGGGACGGCGCCGATGCATCTCAACTACCCACCAACCACGCCGACACGAAGGAAACCGAGATAGATGTCATTCGTCACAACGCAGCCAGAGGCGCTGTCCGCGGCGGCAGGCAATCTGCAAACCATCGGCTCGACGCTGAGCGCACAGAACGCCGCGGCCGCGGCCCCGACGACCGGAGTGGTACCGGCGGCCGCCGATGAGGTGTCGGCGCTCACGGCGGCGCAATTCGCCGCGCACGCGCAGCTGTACCAGGCCGTGAGCGCCCAAGCGGCGGCCGTCCACGAATTGTTTGTCAACACCCTGAGCACCAGCTCCGGGTCGTACGCGCTGACTGAGGCGGCCAACGCGGCCGCGACGGGTTAAGGAGTCAATCGTGTTGGATTACGGATCACTGCCCCCTGAGGTCAACTCGGCGCGGATCTACTCGGGTCCGGGTTCGGGCTCGTTCATGACCGCCGCGTCGTCGTGGAATGCGTTGGCCGCGGAGCTGAACTCGGCCGCGCTGAACTACGAGAACGTGATCACGGCGCTGAGCAGCGAGGAGTGGCTCGGCACGGCGTCGGCCACGATGGCACAGGCGGCGCAGCCGTATGTGACGTGGTTGACCACGACGGCCGCGCAGGCCGAGGAGGCGGCCACCCAGGCCCAGGCCGCCGCGGCGGCGTACGAGACCGCGCTGGCCGCGTCGGTGCCGCCGCCGCTAATCGCGGCGAACCGCGCCGCCGTCCAGCAGTTGCGCGCCACCAACGTGCTGGGGCAGAACACCCCGCTGATCGCGCAGCTGGAGACGCAGTACGGCGAGTTCTGGGCCCAGGATGCTGGGGCGATGTACTCCTATGCCGGTCAGTCGGCGACGGCGTCGAAGGTGAGTACCTTCCAGAACGCCCCGGAGGTGGTCAACCCGTCGGGTCAGGCCAACCAGGCCGCCGCGACCACCAACGCGACGGCCAACTCCACGGCGACCAGCACGACCAAGACCCTGCAGGCGCTGGCGCAGCCGGCGGCCACCACGGGGACGACCACGACGCAGGCCGCGGCGGCCGCGACGCAGACCGACCCGCTGTCGGAACTGTGGTTCCTGCTGACCGGTCAGACCAGCCTGCCGACCAGCCTCGGCTCTGCGGTCAACGGCTACAGCCCCTTCGCGAGCTTGTTCTACAACACCGAGGGTCTGCCGTACTTCAGTGTCGGTATGGGCAACTTCGGCGTGCAGATGGCCAAGTCGCTGGGCGCGCTCGGCGGTGCGGCCCCTGCGGCGGCCAAGGCGCTGCCCGGCCTTGGTGGCCTGGGCGGGATGCTCGGTGGCGGCGCGGCCGCGGCGCACCCGGTGGCCGCGATCGGTGGCGCGGCTTCGCTGGGTGGCAAGCTGTCGGTGCCGGTGGCCTGGACCGGGGGCCCGTCGGTGGCGCCGATGGTGGGGCACGCGATCCCGGTCAGCAGCATCAGCGCGGCGCCGGAGGCCGCGGGTGCGGGCAACCTGCTCGGGGGCATGCCGCTGGCCGGTGTCGGCGCCGGCGGCCACGGCGCGGCCGGACCCAAATACGGATTCCGCCCCACCGTCATGGCCCGCCCACCCTTCGCCGGGTAGGCCCTCGGGCGCTTTTACCTCGCTGCTCACTGGTCACCGGCCCCACTGCGGGTCGGTGACCAGTGGCGTGCCGACCCCGACATTTGGCGCCGGGAGTCGTCGAATTTCGCCCGGCTACTTCAGCAGGCCCGGCGACGCTGCACGCGCATTGCCGCACCGAAAAACCCGAATTCGCCGCCCTAAAATTGTCGTGCAATTAAATGGTTCTCGCGTGTGCGGAAATTGGTCTTAAGAAACCTTTCCGTCACCCGCCGACCCCTTTCCGGCATTAGTCGCCGGTCGGCCACCGGTGGCTCGCAAAGCGCTCTTTCGGCGGCCGGCCGGCAGCGCGCAGCGCTACGGCACGGGCGCTTCCGGGCTCTACCGCAAACACGCGTCAGCGGCCGGTTCCGACCAGCAGCACCGCGGGTTTAACTGCTGCCGGATTTTTATCCTGCGCAGCGCTTTTCACCGCCGTTGGCGCCGCGGAGGGAAGGCTAGCAGACCGTCATCGCCGCCGCCGGCGCCCCGCGCCGATCCGGTGTTCCCGCAGGTCACGGCGGTGACCGGGCTACGCCTGCGCCGGGATCGCGGCGGAGCGCTTCGGGCGCGTCGCCGAGGGTGAGGACGGCGGCCGCCGGCGGGTGGCTCTCTCGGGTGGCGGCGACGCACATCGCGACGCTCTAGCGTTCGCAAACGAGCAAATGCTCGAGAGGCCACAGCCTGAATCGCTTGCGAGGGAAACAGATGTCGTTCGAGCCGGGGGGTTCGTGAGTGCTTGACTTCGGGGTGTTGCCACCGGAGATCAACTCTGGGCGCATCTATGCAGGTCCGGGGTCGGGGCCGATCATGGCCGCCGCCGCGGCCTGGGATGCGCTGGGGGCGGAGCTGACCACCGCCGCCAGCGGCTATTCGTCGGTGATCGCGGAGCTGACCAACGGCAATTGGGTGGGGCCCGCGGCGTCGACGATGGTGTCGGCGGTGACGCCCTACGTGTCGTGGCTCACCGCCTTGGCGGCGCAGGCCGAGGAGACCGCCGGGCAGGCGCGGGCCGCCGCGGCCGCCTTCGAGACCGCCTTCGCCCTGACGGTGCCGCCGCCGGTGATCGCGGCGAATCGGGTGCTGTTGGCGACGCTGATCGCGACCAACTTCCTGGGGCAGAACACCCCGGCGATCGCGGCCACGGAGGCGCAGTACGCCGAGATGTGGGCCCAGGACGCCGGGGCCATGTACGGCTATGCCGGGTCGTCGTTGGCGGCCTCGGAGCTGTCGCCGTTCACCGCGCCGCCGAACACGACGTCGCCGGACGCGGTCGCCGACCAGGCGTTGGCCGTGAGCAACGCCCAGGCGCAGCCGGCCACCAGCACCGCGCAGAGCGTGGCCAACGCCACCACCCAGGCCGGTACACAGCTGGCGACTGCCGCGGCTCCGGTGCAACAGGCCGCGGCGGCGACCGATACGCCAGGGCCGTTCACCTGGTTGGAGAACCTGATCAACGACTTCCTGACGCAGGGCTTGCCGACGCCGACCAACAACTACGCCGGGCTGAGCTCAAGCCTCTACACGGTGTTCTTGAAGCAGACCACGGGTCTGGCGTACTTCTCGAACGGCATGGCCAACTTCGGCATGTCGATGGCGCAGCAGCTGACGTTCGGTCCCGGTGGTGACACGGCGGGTGCTGGTGGCGCGTGGTTCCCGACGCCGCAGTTCGCCTCTTTGGGGTTGGGCAACTTGGGTGGCGTGGGTCATGTCGGCGGGGGTGCGGCGGCGGCGGCTGGTCAGGCGGCCCG
>NZ_LZKC01000304.1:0-19017 GCF_001672685.1 Mycobacterium sp. E2462 | reverse complement strand
CGTTTGCCCCGGGCAGCGTCGACGCCCCCCCCCCCCCCCCCCGCCCCCGCGCTGCCCCCGTCGCCGAACCCCTAACCGGCGTCGCCGCGCAGCGGCGGAGTGTGGTTTCGGCGGCGCCGTGGGCGCCGCGCACACCTCGACGCCCTGCGCCACCGGCAGCAGCGCCGTCGCCCACGTCATGGTCTCGGGCGCCGGCTGGATGGTCACGCTGCCCTCGGTTTCTGCCGGTGCGGCGCGTTCCGCACCGCCACCCCGAGCCGCGCGGCCCGCTCGGTCAGCGCCGCCGCGCGCGCTCGCGGTGGTTCGGTTCATCGGACGTGGCGCTGCCTCCCGACAACGCGCATAGCTACATGTCTCGCCGTCGCGGCGCTAGGCATATACAATCGCTCCAACCGGTATACAGGATGGTGCGATGGCATACGGAACTGCGGCGGAACGGGTGGCGGCGCAGCTGCGCTCGGAGATTCTGCACGGCGGCTTGGCGCCCGGGGCAAAGCTCTCCCAGCACAGCCTGGCCGCCCGGTTCTCGGTGAGCCGCATTCCGGTTCGTGACGCGCTGCAGATCCTCGCCGGTGAAGGCCTGGTGGATCCGACGTCCAACGCGACCGCGGCTGTGCGGGGAATGTCGGTGGCGGAGTTGCAAGAGCTCTACGAGCTGCGCGAGGCGGTTGAGCCGCTCGCCACCCAGATCGCCGTCCCGAACGTCGGCCGGGCGGACCTGCTGACCATGCGCAGGCAGCTCGAGATCATGGAGGAGTATGCCGACGCGCGCACCTGGCTGACCGCCAACGCGGACTTCCACGCGGCGGTGTACCAGCGCGCGAACCGCCCGCGAATGATCGAGCTCGTCGAACGATTACGCGGACTGACCGACCGCTACCTCTACGTCCACCTCGAGGTGATCGGGCAGACCGAGCACCTGGTGCGAGAACACCTGGACATCCTGGCGGCCGTCGAGGCCGGCGACGCCGCGTTGGCCGCCCGCCTGGTCCGCGAGCACCTGGCGACGTCGCACGACTTCATCCTCGGCTACCTGCTGGAAAAGGAGGTCGGGCACGCCGGTAACTCGCTGGCGGTGACGGCCGGCGTCGACGGCCACCGCACGACGGACGTGCCCTCGTGAAAGCCCAGGGGATCGAAGCGTTGGGTGCGCTGTTCGACCGCGCGGCGGTGTCGGAGGCACTCGATCGCCTGGAGCAGTCGCATCGCGAGGTCTTCGTGCGGGCATACTGCCTGCGCTGGACGACGCGCCGGATCGCGGCCGACCTGAACATCACCGAACCGGTGGTGAAGTGTCGCCTGCACCATGCCCTGCACGCCTTGCGCCGGGACCTCGACTACTTGCTGCCGCATCGACGCTAGCCCGGATTTCGTGACGGTTGCGGTTACGCAAAGGTCCGGCAGCGCACCCGCGCCGCGGGGGTGAGTTCACAAAGCCGGGCTCTAGTCTTGGGTGCTATGGCCGGACTGAACATCCCCGTGAAACGCTGGCGCGCAGCGCTTCCCGTGATCGTGTCGGCGGCGATCACCGCCACCGCGGGGCTCGCCATCGCCCCGGCGGCCCACGCGGCCGCGGTTACGGCGACGCTGTCGGTGTCCCACGCGTGGCAGGACGGCTTCATCGCCCACTTCACCGTCACCAACGCCAGTGCGGCGACGCTGCCCGATTGGAAGCTCGAGTTCGACCTGCCGGCCAACGAGTCCGTCCTGCACACCTGGAACAGCACCGTCACCCAGTCCGGCACTCACTACATCCTCACGCCCGCCAACTGGAATCACTCCATCGCGCCGGGGAGCTCGGCCACCGGCGGTTTCCGGGGCGTGGTCACCGGCACCTACGCGCCACCGACGAACTGTCTGCTCAACGGGCAGTACTGCGCTTAGCGACGCCGGCGTGCTTTGCCGACACGCCGCCGCGACCTCGCGTGAAGAGATGCTAGGCTGCCGGGCAGTCGACATCCTTTAACGATCCGTCCAGAGAGGCGGAGAAGGAGGTCAAGGTTTTCGCATGGGTGCTGCGGGCGACGCCGGCTCTGCCGGTATCAAGGGCGGCGAGTCCCGGGAGTTGATGTCGGCGGCCGACGTGGGCCGCACCATCTCCCGTATCGCGCATCAGATCATCGAAAAGACCGCGCTGGACGCGCCGGATGCGCCGCGCGTGGTGCTGTTGGGCATCCCGACCCGCGGGGTCATCCTCGCCAACCGGCTGGCCGGTCACATCGGCGAATACAGCGGCGTGCAGGTCGGGCACGGCGCCCTGGACATCACGCTGTACCGCGACGACCTGATGCAGAAGCCGCCCCGCCCGCTGGAGGCCACCGCGATCCCGGCGGGCGGCATCGACGGCGCCCTGGTGATCCTGGTCGACGACGTCCTGTACTCCGGCCGCTCGGTGCGTTCCGCGCTCGACGCGCTGCGCGACGTCGGCCGCCCCCGGGTGGTGCAGCTGGCGGTGCTGGTGGACCGCGGCCACCGCGAGCTGCCGCTGCGCGCCGACTACGTCGGCAAGAACGTCCCCACCTCGCGCACCGAGAGCGTGCACGTCCTGCTGAGCGAGCACGACGACCGCGACGGGGTGGTGATCTCCCGATGACCCGCCACCTTCTCGCCGCCGGTGACCTGACCCGCGACGACGCCACCGCCATCCTCGACGACGCCGACCGGTTCTCCCAGGCGCTGGTGGGCCGCGAGATCAAGAAGCTGCCGACGCTGCGCGGCCGCACGATCATCACGATGTTCTACGAGAACTCCACCCGCACCCGGGTGTCGTTCGAGGTGGCCGGCAAATGGATGAGCGCCGACGTCATCAACGTCAGCGCGACGGGGTCGTCCGTCGGCAAGGGGGAGTCGCTGCGCGACACCGCCCTGACCCTGCGCGCGGCCGGCGCCGACGCGCTCATCATCCGCCACCCGGCCTCCGGGGCGGCTCACCTACTCGCCGACTGGACTGCGGCGCAAGAGAGTTCGGGTCCGTCGGTGATCAACGCCGGCGACGGCACGCACGAGCACCCGACCCAGGCGCTGCTGGACGCGTTGACCATCCGCCAGCGGCTGGGTGGCATCGAGGGTCGGCGCGTCGTGATCGTCGGCGACATCCTGCACAGCCGGGTCGCGCGCTCGAACGTGATGCTGCTGCACACCCTGGGTGCGGAGGTGGTGCTGGTCGCCCCGCCGACGCTGCTGCCGGTGGGGGTCGACGGCTGGCCCGTCACCGTCACCGGGGACCTCGACGCCGAGCTGCCCGCCGCCGACGCGGTGCTGATGCTGCGGGTGCAGGCCGAGCGGATGAACGGCGGCTTCTTCCCGTCGGTGCGCGAATACTCCGCCCGCTACGGGCTCTCCGATCGGCGCCAGGCGCTGCTGCCCGGTCACGCCGTGGTGCTGCACCCCGGCCCGATGCTGCGCGGCATGGAGATCGCCTCCTCGGTGGCCGACTCCTCGCAATCGGCAGTGCTGCAACAGGTTTCCAACGGTGTGCACGTGCGGATGGCGGTGCTGTTCCACGTGCTGGTCGGCACCGAGTCCGCCGGGGAGGTGGGTGTGGCGTGACGGTGCTGATCCGCGGCGTGCGGTTGTACGGGGAGGGCGACCCCGTCGACGTGCTCGTCGACGTTCCCGGCTTCGAGGGTCAGATCGCCCGGATCGGGACCGGCCTCGACGTCCCCGACACGGCCGACGTGCTCGACGCGGCCGGGCAGGTGTTGCTGCCCGGGTTCGTCGACCTGCACACCCACCTGCGCGAGCCGGGCCGCGAATACGCCGAGGACATCGAAACCGGCTCGGCCGCAGCGGCGTTGGGCGGCTACACCGCGGTCTTCGCGATGGCCAACACCAACCCGGTCGCCGACAGCCCGGTGGTCACCGACCACGTATGGCACCGCGGTCAGCAGGTCGGCCTCGTCGATGTGCACCCCGTGGGAGCCGTCACCGTCGGGCTGGCGGGCACCGAGCTCACCGAGATGGGCATGATGGCCGCCGGTGCCGCCCAGGTCCGGATGTTCTCCGACGACGGTGTCTGCGTGCACGACCCGCTGGTGATGCGTCGCGCCCTGGAATACGCCACCGGCCTCGGTGTGCTGGTCGCGCAGCACGCCGAGGAGCCCCGGTTGACCGTCGGTGCGGTCGCCCACGAGGGACCCACCGCCGCGCGCCTCGGCTTGTCGGGGTGGCCGCGGGCGGCCGAGGAGTCGATCGTCGCGCGCGACGCGCTGCTGGCGCGTGACGCCGGCGCCCGGGTGCACATCTGCCACGCCTCCACCGCCGGCACCGTCGAGTTGCTGAAATGGGCTAAGGCGCAAGGTATTTCGATCACTGCCGAGGTCACTCCGCACCACCTGATGCTCGACGACGGCAGGCTGGCCAGCTACGAAGGGGTGAACCGAGTCAACCCGCCGCTGCGGGAGGCCACCGACGCCGCGGCGCTGCGCGAGGCGCTGGCCGCCGGCGTCATCGACTGCGTGGCCACCGATCACGCGCCGCACGCCGAGCACGAGAAGTGCTGCGAGTTCTCCGCCGCGCGGCCCGGCATGCTGGGGTTGCAGACGGCGCTGTCGGTCGTGGTGCAGACCATGGTGGTGCCGGGGCTGTTGGATTGGCGCGGCGTGGCCCGGGTGATGAGCGAGAACCCCGCGCGCATCGTCGGGTTGCCGGACCAGGGCCGGCCGCTAGAGGTCGGCGAACCGGCCAACCTCACGGTCGTCGACCCGGACGCCACCTGGACCGTCGCCGGGTCCGGCTTGGCCAGCCGGTCGGCCAACACGCCGTTCGAGGCGATGACCCTGCCCGCCACCGTGACCGCCACCCTGTTGCGCGGCACGGTGACCGCGCGAGAAGGGAAGTGCCCGGCATGAATTCCGGCACGTTGGTCGGGTCGCTCATCTTCGCGGCCGTGCTGGTGGTGGTCATCGCCGTGGTGATTCAGCTGATGATGCGCGGCTGGCGACACCGCGCGCAGCGGCAGACGGAACTCATCGGTGAACTGCCCGACGTGCCCGACACCGTCGGCGCCGCGATCGCCACCATCCCGGGCGTCTATGTCGGCTGCACGCTGGCGCCGGCGTGGAACGACCGGATCACGGCCGGTGACCTGGGATACCGCAGCAAGGCGGTGTTGACCCGATACTCCGCGGGCATCCTGCTCGAGCGCATCCGCGCCAACCCCATCTGGATTCCGCAGGAAGCGATTTCGGCCGTCCGCACGGAGCGCGGCATGGCCGGCAAGGTCGCCGGCAAGAACTCGATCCTGGCGATTCGCTGGCGGCTGCCCTCGGGCGTCGAGATCGACACCGGATTTCGGGGCAACGACCGCCACGACTATGACGGGTGGCTGGAAGACCGGCGGGACGGCCGGGAGGAAGAGGTAGCGTGAGCAAGGCGCAGTTGGTTCTCGAAGACGGCCGCGTCTTCACCGGCACGGCGTTCGGCAAGGTCGGTCAAACGCTGGGCGAGGCGGTGTTTTCCACCGGCATGTCCGGCTACCAGGAGACGCTGACCGACCCGAGCTATCACCGCCAGATCGTGGTGGCCACCGCCCCGCAGATCGGCAACACCGGCTGGAACTCCGAGGACGCCGAGAGCCGCGGCGACAAGATCTGGGTGGCCGGGTACGCGGTGCGCGATCCGTCGCCGCGGGTGTCGAACTGGCGCGCCAACGGCACCCTGGAGGACGAGCTGGTCCGTCAGCAGATCGTCGGGATCGCCGGCATCGACACCCGCGCGGTGGTGCGGCACCTGCGCACCCGCGGGTCCATGAAGGCCGGGGTGTTCTCCGGCGACGCGCTCGCCGACCCGCAGGAACTGGTGCGACGCGTGCGGGAGCAGCCCTCGATGCTGGGTGCCGACCTCGCGGGGGAGGTCACCACGCCCGACGCTTACGTCGTGGATCCCGAAGGGCCGCAACGGTTCACCGTCGCCGCCCTGGACCTGGGCATCAAGACCAACACCCCGCGCAACTTCGCCCGGCGCGGCATCCGCACCCACGTCCTGCCGTCGTCGGCGACGTTCGAGCGGATCGCTGACTTGCAACCCGACGGCGTCTTCTTGTCCAACGGCCCCGGCGATCCGGCGACCGCCGACCATGTGGTCGCGCTCACCCGCGAGGTGCTGGGCGCCGGGATCCCGCTGTTCGGCATCTGCTTCGGCAACCAGATTCTGGGCCGAGCGCTGGGACTATCCACCTACAAGATGGTCTTCGGGCACCGCGGCATCAACATCCCGGTGATCGACCACGTGACCGGCCGGGTGGCCGTCACCTCCCAGAACCACGGCTTCGCGCTGGAGGGGGAGGCCGGCCAGCGGTTCGACACCCCGTTCGGCCCGGCGGTCGTGAGCCACACCTGCGCCAACGACGGGGTGGTCGAGGGCGTCAAACTCGTTGACGGACCCGCGTTTTCGGTGCAGTACCATCCCGAGGCCGCGGGCGGGCCGCACGATGCGGAGTACCTGTTCGACCAGTTCATCGATCTGATGGCGGAGCAACATCGCGGAAAGGGGCGCTAGTGCCGCGTCGCACCGACCTCAAGCACGTGCTGGTGATCGGCTCCGGGCCGATCGTGATCGGCCAGGCCGCCGAATTCGACTATTCGGGCACCCAGGCCTGCCGGGTGCTGCGCGCCGAGGGCCTGCAGGTCAGCCTGATCAACTCCAACCCGGCGACCATCATGACCGACCCGGAATACGCCGACTTCACCTACGTCGAGCCGATCACCCCGGCCTTCGTCGAACGGGTGATCGCCCAGCAGGCCCAGCGCGGCAACAAGATCGACGCGGTGCTGGCCACCCTCGGCGGGCAGACGGCGCTCAACACCGCGGTCGCGCTGTACGAGAACGGGGCGCTGGAGCGCTACGGCGTCGAGCTGATCGGCGCCGATTTCGACGCCATCCAGCGCGGCGAGGACCGGCAGCGGTTCAAAGACATCGTCGCCAAGGTCGGCGGTGAATCCGCCCGCAGCCGCGTGTGTTTCACCATGGACGAGGTCCGCGAGACCGTCGCCGAGCTGGGCCTGCCGGTGGTGGTCCGGCCCAGCTTCACCATGGGTGGGCTCGGGTCTGGCATGGCCGACTCCGCCGAGGCCGTGGAGCGGATGGCCGGCGCCGGCCTGGCCGCCTCGCCCAGCGCCAACGTCCTGATCGAGGAATCCATCTACGGCTGGAAGGAATACGAACTCGAGCTAATGCGCGACGGCCGCGACAACGTGGTGGTCGTGTGCTCGATCGAGAACGTCGACCCGATGGGCGTGCACACCGGCGACTCGGTCACCGTCGCGCCGGCCATGACGCTGACCGACCGCGAATACCAGCGGATGCGCGACCTCGGCATCGCCATCCTGCGCGAGGTCGGCGTCGACACCGGCGGCTGCAACATCCAATTCGCGATCGACCCGAGCGACGGCCGGCTGATCGTCATCGAGATGAACCCGCGGGTGTCGCGCTCGAGCGCGTTGGCGTCCAAGGCCACCGGCTTCCCGATCGCCAAGATCGCCGCCAAGCTGGCCATCGGTTACACGCTGGACGAGATCGTCAACGACATCACCAAGGAGACGCCCGCCTGCTTCGAGCCCACCCTGGACTACGTCGTGGTCAAGGCGCCGCGGTTCGCGTTCGAGAAGTTTCCCGGCGCCGACCCCACCCTGACCACCACGATGAAGTCGGTCGGCGAGGCGATGGCGTTGGGCCGCAACTTCGTCGAGGCGCTCGGCAAGGTGATGCGGTCCCTGGAGACCACCCGCGCCGGGTTCTGGACCAAACCCGATGATCCGGCGGCGGCCGAAAACGGGCCGGCCGAGGTGCTGGCCCGGCTGCGCACGCCCACCGAGGGCCGGCTCTACGACGTCGAGCTGGCGCTGCGGCTGGGTGCCTCGATCGAGGACGTCGCGCACGCCAGCGGCGTCGACCCGTGGTTCGTCGCGCAGATCGCCGAGCTCGGCAGGCTGCGCAGCGAACTGATCGACGCGCCCGTCCTCGACGCGGACCTGCTGCGCAGGGCCAAGCACAGCGGCCTTTCCGACCGCCAGATCGCCGCGCTGCGGCCCGAGCTGGCGGGGGAGAACGGGGTGCGGTCGCTGCGCGAGCGCCTCGGCGTCCACCCGGTCTACAAGACGGTGGACACCTGCGCGGCGGAGTTCGAGGCGAAGACGCCGTACCACTACAGCGCCTACGAACTCGACCCGGCGGCCGAGACCGAGGTGGCCCCGCAGACCGAGAGGCCCAAGGTGCTGATCCTGGGCTCGGGCCCCAACCGCATTGGCCAGGGCATCGAGTTCGACTACAGCTGCGTGCACGCGGCGAAGACGTTGTCCCAGGCCGGGTTCGAGACCGTGATGGTGAACTGCAACCCGGAGACGGTGTCCACCGACTACGACACCGCCGACCGGCTGTACTTCGAGCCGCTGACGTTCGAGGACGTGCTCGAGGTCTTCCACGCCGAGGCGCAGTCCGGCGCGGGCGGCCCCGGCGTCGTCGGGGTGATCGTGCAACTCGGCGGGCAAACCCCGCTCGGCCTGGCGCAGCGCCTGGCCGACGCGGGGGTGCCCATCGTGGGCACGCCGCCGGAAGCCATCGACCTGGCCGAGGACCGGGGCGCCTTCGGCGACGTGCTCGCCACCGCGGGCCTGCCGGCGCCGAAATACGGCATGGCCACGACGTTCGCGCAGGCCCGCCGGATCGCCGAGGACATCGGCTACCCGGTCCTGGTGCGGCCGTCGTACGTGCTCGGCGGGCGTGGCATGGAGATCGTCTACGACCAGGACACGCTGCGCGACTACATCACCCGCGCCACCGAGCTGTCCCCGGAGCATCCGGTCCTCGTCGACCGCTTCCTCGAGGACGCGGTGGAGATCGACGTCGACGCGCTGTGCGACGGCACCGAGGTCTACATCGGCGGGATCATGGAGCACATCGAGGAAGCCGGCATCCACTCCGGTGACTCGGCGTGCGCGCTGCCGCCGGTGACGCTGGGGCGCAGCGACATCGAGAAGGTGCGCCGCGCGACCGAGGCCATCGCGCACGGCATCGGCGTGGTGGGGCTGCTCAACGTGCAGTACGCGCTCAAGGACGACGTCCTCTACGTCCTGGAGGCCAACCCGCGCGCCAGCCGCACGGTGCCGTTCGTGTCGAAGGCCACCGCGGTGCCCCTCGCCAAGGCGTGCGCGCGAGTCATGTTGGGCGCCAGCATCGCGACGCTGCGCGAGGAAGGGATGTTGGCCGCGTCGGGGGACGGCGCCCACGCCGCGCACGACGCGCCCATCGCGGTCAAGGAGGCCGTGCTGCCGTTCCACCGGTTCCGCCGCGTCGACGGGGCCGCCATCGACTCGCTGCTCGGCCCGGAGATGAAGTCCACCGGTGAGGTGATGGGCATCGACCGCGACTTCGGCACCGCCTTCGCCAAGAGCCAGACCGCGGCCTACGGATCGTTGCCGGCGCAGGGCACGGTGTTCGTCTCGGTCGCCAACCGCGACAAGCGGTCGCTGGTGTTCCCCGTCAAGCGCCTGGCCGACTTGGGATTTCGGGTGCTGGCCACCGAGGGGACCGCGGAAACCTTGCGCCGCAACGGGATTCCGTGCGACGAGGTGCGCAAGCACTTCGAGCCCCCGCAGCCGGGGCGCCCGACGGCCTCGGCGGTGGACGCCATCAGGGCCGGCGAGGTCGACATGGTGATCAACACCCCCTACGGCAACTCCGGCCCCCGCGTCGACGGCTACGAGATCCGTTCGGCCGCGGTGTCGGTCAACATCCCGTGCGTCACCACGGTGCAGGGCGCCTCGGCGGCCATCCAGGGCATCGAGGCGGGCATCCGCGGCGACATCGGGGTGCGCTGCCTGCAGGAGCTGCACAGCCAGCTCGGCACCGGGGCCGCCGTGGGGGACGAGGCGCCGTGACCGGGTTCGGCGCCCGGTTGGCCGCGGCCAAAGCCAGCCGCGGGCCGCTGTGCCTGGGCATCGACCCGCACACCGAGCTGCTGCGGGCCTGGGGCCTGCCCACCAGCGCCGACGGGCTGGCGGCCTTCAGCGACATCTGCGTCGAGGCGTTCGCCGGATTCGCCGTCGTCAAACCGCAGGTGGCGTTCTTCGAGGCGTACGGCGCGGCGGGCTTCGCCGTGCTCGAACGCACCATCGCCGCGCTGCGGGCGGCCGGCGTGCTGGTGCTCGCCGACGCCAAGCGCGGTGACATCGGCACGACCATGGCCGCCTACGCCACGGCGTGGGCGGGCGACTCCCCGCTGGCCGCGGACGCCGTGACGGCCGCCCCCTACCTCGGGTTCGGCTCCCTGCGGCCGCTGCTCGAGACCGCCGCGGCCAACGACCGCGGGGTGTTCGTGCTGGCCGCCACCTCCAACCCGGAGGGCGCGACGGTGCAGCGCGCCGCGTTCGACGGCCGCACGGTCGCGCAGCTGGTCGTCGACCAGGCCGCCGTGGTGAACCGGTCGGCCGCCCCGTTCGGGCCCGGCTACGTCGGCGTCGTGGTCGGCGCGACGGTCCTCACGCCGCCCGACCTGAGCGCGCTGGGCGGCCCGGTCCTGGTGCCCGGCCTCGGCGTGCAGGGCGGCCGGCCCGAGGGGCTGGCCGGGCTCGGCGGGGCGGACCCCGGGCAGCTGCTGCCCGCGGTGGCCCGCGAGGTGCTGCGCGCCGGCCCGAACGTGGCGGACCTGCGGGCGGCCGCCGAACGGATGCTGGACGCCGTGTCCTACCTGCAGTCGCTCTAGCCAGACGCCGCCGCGGCGCCCGCGCAGGGGCGCCGACCTGCAGCGAACCGCCGGCGCGACACGCGCGACACGGCACGAAAAATGCGTGATCCGCCGCACCGGGCGCGCCGGGTTCGCGCCGGCGCCCCGCCGCGGCGGCCCGCCGCAACGCCTCCGGCGGCGCGCACTGCCCGTTACGATACGGCATAACCGCTGTTCAGAGCCCTGCAAGGGGGATCCGCGACGGCCGGGTGAGGGGCCCTGCCGGTCGGTGCGCGGGGGTTCGCCGCGCCGGTTGGGGCGCCGCGCGTGACCGCGCCGCACCCCCGGTCATGCTGGGCGTTTGTCCCCGTAACCAGGGGGGCGGGTTAGATTTCGTCAGGAGGCCGCAGTACGGTCGTTCCCGCTGGCTGAAGTACCCGGCAGAGACACAAAGAGATCGATTGCGATTGATTGATCAGATACGGAGGAATCGTGGCCCTTCCCCAGTTGACCGACGAGCAGCGCGCGGCCGCGTTGGAGAAGGCGGCTGCCGCACGTCGAGCGCGCGCGGAGCTCAAGGACCGGCTGAAGCGCGGCGGCACCAACCTGAGCCAGGTGCTCAAGGACGCCGAGACCGACGAGGTCTTGGGCAAGATGAAGGTTTCGGCGCTGCTGGAGGCGTTGCCCAAGGTGGGCAAGGTCAAGGCGCAGGAGATCATGACCGAGCTGGAGATCGCCCCCACCCGCCGCCTGCGTGGCCTCGGTGATCGGCAGCGCAAGGCCCTGCTGGAAAAGTTCGGCTCCTAACCCGTCCGCCGACGATGCAGGCCGCCGCATGGCCTGACGAGGCGGACGATCGAGCCTGTCCTGCGGGCGTACCGACCGCGGGGCGCCGATGAGCGCTGGCGGGGGACCGGACACCGAGCACGGGGCACGTCCCGACCGATCAGGTCAGGGACGGGTGGTCGTGCTGTCCGGTCCCTCCGCGGTCGGTAAATCGACCGTGGTTCGCTGCCTGCGCGAGCGCATCCCGGACCTGCACTTCTCCGTCTCGGCCACGACGCGCGCGCCCCGGCCCGGCGAGGTGGACGGCGTCGACTACCACTTCGTCAGCCCCGGGCAATTTCAGCAGCTCATCGACGAGGGCGCGCTGCTCGAGTGGGCCGAGATCCACGGCGGCCTGCAGCGGTCCGGCACCCCGGCCGAGCCGGTCCGGGCCGCCACCGCCGGCGGCTTCCCCGTCCTCATCGAGGTCGACCTGGCCGGGGCCCGGGCGGTCAAGCGGGCGATGCCCGAGGCCCTGACCGTGTTCCTGGCGCCGCCCAGCTGGGACGACCTGCAGGCCAGGCTGATCGGCCGCGGCACCGAAACCCCGGAGGCGATCGAGCGCCGGCTCGAGACCGCCCGCATCGAAATGGCCGCTCAGGACGACTTCGACCGCGTGGTGGTCAACAGTCGATTGGAGTCTGCCTGCGCCGAATTGGTATCCTTGCTGGTGGGAACTGCGCCGAGCCCGCACCACCAGGCCGGTCAGGCCACCCGGCAGACCCCATCCGAGCACGAGTGAACACCGAGTTTCTTAGCGGCCCGCGCGCCGTTTCGGGGCTCTAGCCCGCCAAGGAGATTGACCTTCGTGAGTATTTCCCAGCCCGACGCGACGCTGTCCGCCGTCCCCGACCAGTTCGACCCGGCCGCCGGCGGCCAGAGCGCCTACGACACGCCGTTGGGCATCACCAACCCGCCGATCGACGAGCTGCTGGACCGCGTGTCCAGCAAGTACGCCCTGGTGATCTACGCCGCCAAGCGGGCCCGCCAGATCAACGACTACTACAACCAGCTCGGCGAGGGCATCCTCGAGTACGTGGGCCCGCTGGTCGAGCCCGGCCTGCAGGAAAAGCCGCTGTCCATCGCGATGCGCGAGATCCACGCCGACCTGCTCGAGCACACCGAGGGCGAGTAATAGGCCGGGCGCGCTGTGGACCGTAAACGGGTCGTCGTCGGGGTAGCCGGCGGTATCGCCGCCTACAAGGCGTGCACCGTCGTCCGTCAGCTCTCCGAGGCCGGCCACTCGGTCCGCGTCATCCCCACCGAATCGGCGCTGCGTTTCGTCGGCGCCGCCACCTTCGAGGCGCTCTCCGGCCAGCCCGTGCGCACCGGGGTCTTCGACGACGTCCCCGAGGTGCCGCACGTCCAGCTCGGCAAGCAGGCCGACCTGGTCGTCGTCGCCCCGGCCACCGCGGACCTGCTGGCCCGCGCCGTGGCCGGCCGGGCGGACGACCTGCTGACCGCGACCCTGCTGACCGCCCGGTGCCCGGTGCTGTTCGCGCCGGCCATGCACACCGAGATGTGGCTGCACCCGGCCACCGTGGACAACGTCGCCACGCTGCGCCGCCGCGGCGCGGTGGTCCTCGAGCCCGCCGCGGGGCGGCTCACCGGCTCGGACAGCGGGTCGGGGCGGCTGCCCGAGGCCGAGGAGATCACCACCCTGGCCGAGCTGCTGCTGGAGCGCCACGACGCGCTGCCCTACGACCTGGCCGGCTGCCGGGTGCTGGTCACCGCCGGCGGCACCCGCGAACCCATCGACCCGGTGCGCTTCGTCGGCAACCGCAGCTCGGGCAAGCAGGGTTACGCCGTCGCGCGGGTGGCCGCCCAGCGCGGCGCCCAGGTCACCCTGATCGCCGGCCACACCGCCGGGCTGGTCGACCCCGCCGGTGTCGACGTCGTGCACGTCAGCTCCGCCGAACAGCTCGGCAACGCGGTGTCCAAGCACGCGCCCGAGGCCGACGTGCTGGTGATGGCCGCCGCGGTCGCCGACTTCCGGCCCGCCCACGTTGCCGCCGCCAAGATTAAAAAAAGCCCGGACGCCTCCGACGCGGCCCCGACGATCGACCTGATCCGCAACGACGACGTGCTGGCCGGCGTGGTGCGCTCCCGCGCGCACGGCGAGCTGCCCAACATGCACGCCATCGTGGGGTTCGCCGCCGAGACCGGTGACGCCGCCGGCGACGTGCTGTTTCACGCCCGCGCCAAGTTGCGCAGGAAGGGCTGTGACCTGCTGGTCGTCAACGCCGTCGGCGAGGGCCGCGCGTTCGAGGTGGACAGCAACGACGGCTGGTTGCTGGCGTCCGACGGGACCGAGGCGGCGCTGCAGCACGGCTCCAAGACGCTGATGGCCAGTCGTATCGTGGATGCGATCGCCGCGTTCCTGCACGGCGGCACCGCATAGGACGTCCGTCGCCCCGGCACCGGGACGGGTGCCGGGCGCCCGCCGCAGACCGATATAATTCGGCTTACTAACTAATTGGAAGGATTGTGATTGTGAGCGAAAAGGGTCGCCTGTTTACCAGCGAGTCGGTGACCGAGGGGCATCCGGACAAGATCTGTGACGCGATCAGCGACTCGGTCCTCGACGCGCTGCTGGCGGGGGACCCGCGTTCACGTGTGGCCGTCGAAACGGCCGTCACGACCGGTCAGGTGCACGTCATCGGTGAGGTCACCACGGCCGCCAAGGAGGCGTTCGCCGACATTCCCAACATCGTCCGGCAGCGGATCCTCGACATCGGCTACGACTCGTCCGACAAGGGTTTCGACGGCGAGACCGCCGGCGTCAACATCGGCATCGGTCGCCAGTCGCCCGACATCGCGCAGGGCGTGGACACCGCGCACGAGACGCGTGTCGAGGGCGCCGCGGACCCGCTGGACTCACAGGGCGCCGGCGACCAGGGCCTGATGTTCGGCTACGCGATCAGCGACACCCCGGAACTGATGCCGCTGCCGATCGCGCTGGCGCACCGGCTGGCGCGCAAGCTGACCGAGGTCCGCAAGAACGGCACGCTGCCCTACCTGCGCCCCGACGGCAAGACGCAGGTCACCATCGGGTACGAGGACAACGTCCCGGTGCGGCTGGACACCGTGGTGGTCTCCACCCAGCACGCCGACGGGATCGACCTGGAGAAGACGCTGGATCCCGACATCCGCAAGCACGTCCTGGAGACCGTCCTGACGGAATTGGCGCACGAGACGCTGGACTCGTCGTCCACTCGCGTTCTGATCAACCCGACCGGCAAGTTCGTCATCGGCGGCCCACAGGGCGACGCCGGCCTGACCGGCCGCAAGATCATCGTCGACACCTACGGTGGCTGGGCCCGCCACGGCGGCGGCGCCTTCTCCGGCAAGGACCCGTCCAAGGTGGACCGCTCGGCGGCGTACGCGATGCGGTGGGTGGCCAAGAACATCGTCGCCGCCGGCCTGGCGGAGCGGGTAGAGGTGCAGGTGGCCTACGCCATCGGCAAGGCCGCCCCGGTCGGGCTGTTCATCGAGACGTTTGGCACCGCCACCGTCGACCCGGTCAAGATCGAGAAGATCGTGCCCGAGGTGTTCGACCTGCGGCCCGGCGCGATCGTGCGCGACCTGGACCTGCTGCGCCCGATCTACGCGCCGACCGCCGCGTACGGCCACTTCGGCCGCACCGACATCGAGCTGCCGTGGGAGCAGCTGAACAAGGTCGACGACCTCAAGCGCGCCATCTGAGCTAGCGCGGCGCCGGGTGGTCGGCGTCGAGGCCGGGCAGCCCGTCGATGCTGCGTTGGTTGCGCGCGACGGCGCCGGCCCACGTGCGGTCGGTGGCCTTGGCGTGCGCTTTGTCGAGCACCGGCCGCTCGTCGACGAGCTCGTAGTAGGGCACCGCGAAGCCGCAGGCGTCGGCGATGCGTTCGACGGCGATCACGATGACGCTGCGCACCCCGGGGTGCCGATCGCCGAAATGCGCTGCCAGCGAGGCGAACTCGGCGTCGTCCGGGCGCACCACGCGCCCGGTGCCGAACAGCCGCAGGATCCGCGAGCTGCGGGTGAACGAGCAGAACATGACGGTGATCCGGCCGTTGTCGCGCAGGTGCGCGACGGTCTCGACGCCGCTGCCGAACAGGTCCAGATACGCGACGGTGTGGTCGTCGAGCACCGCGAAGGTATCGCCGTAACCCTTGGGCGACAGGTTGATCCGGCCACCCTCGGAAGGGGCGGTGGCCACGAAGAACACGGCCTGCTCGCCGATGAAGTCCCGCAGCGAATCGTCGAGGCGGTCGAATTCCTTGGCCACGCCGTCTCCTAGGCGGTGAATCGGTAGTCGTCGAGGTCGAAGCGGCGGCTGCGCCAGTAGGCCTCGAGCGTGGTGGTGGGTCGCAACGGCACGTCGCCGTTCTTGTCGAAGTAGTAGCTGTTGGCCAGCCGGCAGCTGTCCTGCCAGAAGATCTGGCGGTGCCGCTTGCGCATCATCTCGGCGAAGAACCGGTCGTTGGCCGCCGCGGTCACCTCGACGCGCGTCGCGCCGCCGCGCCGGGCGCGCGTGAGGCACCGGACGATGTGGTGCGTCTGCGTCTCGATCAGCGCGAAATACGAGGAGCCGACGTACCCATAGGGGCCCATGATGCTGAACATGTTGGGAAAGCCCGGGACGCTGACGCCCTCGTAGGCCTGCAACCGGTGGGAGTTCCAGAACTCGCTCAGCGTCGTGCCGCCGCTGCCCGTGATCGCGAACGTGGGCATGCTGTCGGGGTCCATCACCTTGAAGCCGGTGGCCAGGATCAGCACGTCGACCTCGTGGGCCGCGCCGTCGGTCGTCGCCACCGCCGAGGGCGTGATCTTGTCGATCGCCGTGGTGACCAGCCGCACGTTGTCCCGGTTGAAGGTGGCCAGGTAGCCGTTGTGGAAGCCGGGCCGTTTGCACCCCACCGCGTAGCGCGGCGTGAGCTGGTCGCGCACCGCCGGGTCGCGGACCTGCTGCCGCAGATACGCCCTGGCCGCCCCCTCCATGCGGTTGGCCAGCGGCAGCACCGTGAAGTAGTGCGCCGAGATCGGGAACGTCACCTCCACGAAGGCCTGGCTGAGCAGCCGCTGCGCCCTCTTGGCGAAGGGGACCCGCATCGCCCAGCGCGCGGGCACCGGCAGTGGGACGTCGAACTTGGGGAAGCACCAAATCGGGGTGCGCTGAAAGACGGTGAGCTGGGCCACGATCGGCGCGATCTCCGGAATGACCTGCACGGCCGAGGCGCCGGTGCCGATGACGGCGACGCGCTTGCCGGTCAGGTCCTGGGCGTGGTCCCAGCGGGCGGTGTGCATGGTGAGGCCGGCGAACGAGTCCACGCCGTCGATGTCGGGCAGATTCGGCACCGTCAGCACGCCGCTGGCGCTGATCAGAAACCGGGCGGTCAGCTCGTCACCGCGGTCGGTCCGGACCCGCCACAGCGCGTGGTCGTCGTCGAACTCGGCGCCGATCACCTTGGTGTTGAACCGGATTCGCGAGCGGATGCCGTACTTGTCGACGCAGTGTTCGGCATACGCCTTCAGCTCGCGACCCTTGGCGTAGGTGCGCGACCAACGCGGGTTCTGCTCGAAGGAGAACTGGTAGGAGAACGACGGAATGTCCACGGCGATTCCGGGGTAGGTGTTCCAGTGCCACGTCCCGCCGACGCCGTCACCGGCCTCGATCACCAGGTAGTCGGTCATACCCGCTTTGTCGAGCTTGATCGCGGCCCCGATGCCGGAGAAGCCGGCGCCGACGATGACGACGTCGTGGTCCGGGCTCGCCGGCACGGGTGAGCTCATGGGGGCCTCCCTAGGGGTGCAGCGCCTTACGCAACGCGACGAGGCCGCGTTCGGTGGCCTCCGCGGCGGCCGGAATGGCCAACGCGAAGCTGACATAGCCGTGAACCAGGATCGGCTCCCTGACCAGCTCGACCGGAACCCCTGCGGCGCTGAGCAATTCGGCGTAGCGGGCCCCGTCGTCGCGCAGCGGGTCGTGTTCGGCGATGCCGATGTAGGCCGGTGGCAGCCCGGCGAAGTCGGCGGCGTTCGCCGGCGCCAGTGTCAGCGGCAGCACCGTCGGGTCGCTGATGTCGGTGTCGGGCAGATACCAGGACAGGAAGGCGTCGATGACGTCGCGGTTCAACAGGGGCGCGTCGGCGTTCTCGGTGAAGGACGGCAGCGACAGGTCGGCGGCCGCCACCGGGTACCACAACAACTGGAACGCCAGGGCGGGGCCGCCGTTGTCGACGGCCAGGCGGGCCATCACCGCGGCCAGGTTGCCGCCGGCGGAGTCGCCGGCCACGGCGATCCGGCTGGGGTCGCCGCCCAGTTCGGCGGCGTGCTCGGCGACCCAGCGCAGCGCCGCCCAGCTGTCGTCGACCCCGGCCGGGAACGGGTGTTCGGGCGCCAGCCGGTAGCCGACGGACACCACGATGGCCTCGGCGCCGACGGCGTGCGCGCGGGCCACGGGGTCGTGGGTGTCCAAGTCGCCCAAGCAGAATCCGCCGCCGTGGTAGAAGACCACCACCGGCAACGGGTCGGCGGCGGTGTCGGTCGGCCAGTAGATGCGCACGGGAATGTCGCCTTGGTCGCCGTGCGCGACGGTGCGGTCCTCGGTGCGCAGCTGCGGCAGCAGCTCCGGCGGCACCTTGAGCAGCTTCAGCCGCGACCGGGCGGCCTGCACGCCGTCGGACGCCCGGAACGTCAGGGGGAAGGCGTCGAGAACCGCCTTCAACGCCGGGTCGATTGCGGGTCGCGTGGTGCTCGGCTCGCTCATGGATTCACCGTACGCGACGGCCTCAGCCGTGCAGGGCGGTTCGCAACGCGCCCATCGCGCGGTCGAGCGCGGCCGTGGCGGCCGGGACGACGCCCGCGTAGCCGAGGTAGCCGTGCACCAGCGTCTCGGCGTTGTGCACCTCGGTGGCGACGCCGGCGGCGGCCAGCAGCTGGCCGTAACGGATGCCGTCGTCGCGCAGCGGGTCGTACCCGGCGACGGCGATGTAGGCCGGCGCCAACCCGCTGAGGTCGTCGGCGCGGCCGGGCGCCATGCCCGGCGGCGGGTTGGACAGGTCGGCCTCGCCGGCGTACCAGCGCGAAAACTCCGCCACCGCTTCGACGTCCAGGATCGGCGCCGTCGCGTTCTCGGTGAACGACGGCAGCCGCGCGTCCCACATCGTGGAGGGGTACCAGAGCAGCTGGAAGGCGACCGGCGGTGCGCCGTTGTCACGGGCGCGCTGCGCCATCACCGCGGCCAGGGTGCCACCGGCCGAGTCGCCGGCCACCGCGAGCCGGTTCGGGTCCACCCCCAGCTCCTCGGCGTGCTCGACCACCCAAAGCGTTGCGGCCCATGCATCTTCGACGGCGGCGGGGTAGGGGTGTTCGGGCGCCAGCCGGTAGTCGACGGACACCACGACGGCGTCCGCGCCGACCGCGTGTTGGCGAGCCGTGCCGTCGTGGGTGTCCAGGTCGCCCACCACGAAACCGCCGCCGTGGAAGAACATCACCACGGGCGCCGGTTCGTCGACGGAATCGGTTGTGGGCCAATAAATCCGGATGCC